>JAPLLQ010000109.1:0-7940 GCA_026387485.1 Candidatus Omnitrophota bacterium
AAGCTCCATTGCCTCAACATTACTAAGTTCATTTAAAACCTTCCTCAAGATCCAGGTCTTCTGCAATACATCCTGTTTTACCAATAATTCCTCATGCCTGGTATTAGAACGCTTGATGTCAATGGCCGGATATATCCTGCGTTGAAAAAGATTCCTATCCAATTGGGTCTCCATATTACCTGTACCCTTAAACTCTTCAAATATAACTTCATCCATCCGGCTTCCGGTATCTACCAAGGCTGTGGCAATTATTGTCAAACTTCCGCCCTCCTCAATTGCCCGGGCAGCTCCAAAGAACCTTTTAGGTTTCTGAAGGGCATTGGAATCAACGCCACCCGAAAGAACTTTGCCACTATGCGGGACAACCGAATTATAGGCCCGGGCTAGCCGGGTAATGCTATCTAATAATACTACTACATCCCGTTTATGCTCTACCAACCTCTTGGCTTTCTCTAAAACAATCTCTGCTACTTGGACATGCCTTTCCGGCGGCTCATCAAAGGTAGAAGAAATAACTTCTCCCTTAACATGCCTTTGCATATCCGTGACTTCTTCCGGCCTTTCGTCAATCAAAAGCACGATTAAAATCACATCCGGAGTATTGGTGGTTATAGCATTAGCGATTTTCTGCAGCAATACGGTTTTTCCGCTATAAGGCTGGGCTACGATTAAACCACGCTGCCCCTTACCTATCGGCGCGAGCAGGTTCATTATCCGCATGGAGATTTCATCGGGTTTAGTCTCCAAGTTAAAAGCTTCATGAGGATAAATAGGAGTGAGATTATCAAAAAGCACCTTCTCCTTTACCTCCTCGGGATTTTCAAAATTTACTGCCTCTACCTTAAGCAGGGCAAAATATTTTTCTCCCTCTTTAGGCGGACGGATCTGGCCGGAAACAGTATCGCCGGTCCTTAAATCAAATTTCCTGATCTGCGACGGAGACACATAAATATCATCCGGACAAGGAAGGTAATTGTAATTCGGGCTCCTTAAAAAACCGAACCCTTCAGAGAGTATCTCCAAAACCCCTTCCCCGAACATAAGACCTTCTCTCTCTGCCTGAGCCTGTAGGATCTTAAAAATCAAATCCTGTTTTCTAAGACCGCTGGTGCCATTGGCGTTTAACTCTTTGGCTACTTTATTAAGTTCTCCGATTTTCATCTCTTTTAGATTTTTAATATCTAATTTTTCCACAACTTCCTCCTTATTTCTACTACCTGTTTTCTGGTTTTTCTGATGCTACTGCTATTATCTATGATAAAATCCGCTGAACGGCTCTTCTGCCGCAAAGGAATCTGGGTTTTTATTCTTTTTAAGATTTCAGTTTTACTTAAATAAGTTTTCTTAAGTAATCTCTGTATCTGTTTATCCCTGCTTATCGTGACCACTATTAATTGAGGCGCGATCTTGGCTAACCCTGCCTCTAACAATAGAGGTACATCTAAAATTATCATCCCTCCTTTTTTCTTTCTGATACCTGTTTTAATAATCCGAATAACTTCCGGATGAATAATTTTATTTAGTTTCTTTAATAAATTTTGACGATTAAAAACTATTTTCCCCAACTTCCCACGGTCAATCTCTTTTCTATTATTCAGGATACTAACGCCAAAAACCTTAATAATCTTACGGTAGGTTTTAGCGGATTTTTTGATAGAGCTGTGCGCTATTCTGTCAGCGTCAATAACAAAAGCACCATAAGACTTAAAGATTTCCGCAACCGTGCTCTTACCGCTGCCGAAACTTCCGGTAAGGCCGATTACGACTTTCTTTTTATTTTGCTTTTGCCTTGGCATATAAATCCAGATATTTATTGGCAGAGGCCTCCCAAGAGAAATTACACCTCATCGCCTTAGCCACTAATACCGGCCATTTTCCCTTGCTCTTAAAAACAGCTACCGCTTTCTTTATCCTCTTGATCAATTCATTTTTGCTGTATAGATCAAAGATAAACCCGTTGGTTGAATTTACTGTGTCGGCCAACCCGCCGGTTTTAAAAACCAAGGGGATGGTACCATACCTTAAGCTAATTAACTGTCCCAAGCCGCAGGGTTCGTACCTTGAAGGCATAAGGAAAATATCTGAACCAGCATAAATCTTATGGGCTAATGGGTCATCAAACTTAAGCTGTAAGGATATTACTTTAGGATACTTTTTAACCATATCTTCCATAATTAAGTGGTACTTCAGGTCACCGGTACCTAAAATCACCAGTTGCACACCCATTTTGCAGATCTCATCAATACCTTCAGCTAAAATATCAAAACCTTTTTGTTCGGCTAACCTAGAAACTATGCCCAACAAAGGGATATCTTTCTTTACGGGTAATTTACAAAGAGACTGCAGCTCTTCTTTATCTTTAAATTTACCCTCCGGTTCTTGAGCGGAAAAATTCTTAGCGATAAATTTATCGGTCTCAGGATTCCAGATATTATAATCTAAACCGTTTAATATTCCGAATACCGAATCGCGGCGTCTATTCAGAACGCCCTCCAAACCGAAACCAAATTCCTTAGTCTGTATCTCTTTAGCATAAGTCGGGCTAACCGTATTAATAATATCCGAGAATTCCATTCCGCCTTTTAAAATATTTATCTTGTCATAGAATTCCAAACCCTCGATATTAAATAAACTCCAATCAAGCCCTAGTTTGGGAAACTCCTCTTTTAGAAAAAGGCCTTGATAGCCTATATTATGTATCGTCAGGATGGTATGGGTATTTTTATAAAAAGGATCATTGGCACAGATGGCTTTTAAGTATACCGGAATTAATGCTGCCTGCCAATCGTGCACATGGATAATATCCGGCTTAAAATTTATCTCTTTTAATAAAGATAACGTCCTGCGGCAATAATAAGCGAATCTATCCAGATTATCCTTATGGTCACCGTTCTTATCGCCGTATAAACCGTCGCGATTAAAATACTCATCCTTCTCAATAAAATAAACCTTAATGTTTTTTCCGGTTACCGAATAAGAGATATCGTCTTTTAATCTCTTAAGCCCGAACTTAACCGGATCAATTGCCTTATAACGAGGCATAACAATAATAACTTCCTGGCCCTCTTTTTCTAACGCCAAGGGTAAAGCTCCGGCAACATCAGCCAATCCGCCGGTCTTGGCAAACGGAACTACCTCTGACGCACAAACTACTATTTTCATTTAATCTCCTCCCTGACTGCCTTCGGCAGTCCTGCCTGCCGGACAGGCAAGCATCTCTAGCCAATTATGGCCCTTCTTGATATCCACTTTAATTGGCACATCTAATTTTAATACATTCTCCATTCGCTCCCGGACTAAATTCACAAGCTCGACTAACTCTTCTTTCGGTAAATCAAATAATAATTCATCATGGATCTGCAGAACCATTCGCGATTTTAAGTCTTTTTTTTTCACTGCTTCGCTTATCTGAATCATCGCTAACTTAATTAAATCCGAAGCTGAACCCTGAATCGGAGTATTGACTGCCTGGCGTTCGGCAAATTGCCGGATTGACTGATTTTTACTTTTAATTTCTGGGATATATCTCCTTCTTCCTAAAATAGTAGTTACAAAACCTTCTTCTGCAGCCTTTTTTATCTGCTCTTCAATATAGGTTTTGACCTTTGGGTAGCGCAAAAAATAGGCATCAATAAAATTCTGGGCTTCAGTAACCGGTATATTTAAATCCCGGCTTAAGCCATAAGAAGTAAGACCATAGATAATCCCGAAATTTACCCGCTTAGCTCTCTCGCGCATCTGATTATCCACTTGGCTTGCCTCTAAACCGTAAATCAAGCCGGCAGTAATCTTATGTATATCGTTTTCTGCTTTAAAAGCAGCAATCAGGCTTTCATCTTTTGATAAATGTGCTAGAATCCTTAATTCAATTTGCGAGTAATCGCAGGAGATCAGCCAATTATCTTTTGAGCCGGCAATTATTGCCCTGCGGATATTGCGGCCGATATCAGTCTTGATAGGAATATTCTGTAAATTGGGATTTGAGGAACTGAGCCTGCCGGTTTCAGTAGCAGCCTGATTAAAAGAAGTGTGGATACGGCCGGTATCTTTATCCGCTAATTGTGGCAGGACATCAATATAAGTTGTCTTTAATTTAGTCAGCTGCCGGTATTCCAGTAATAATTCTGGGAGCTTATGCCTATCTGCTAATTTACGTAATACCTCTTCATCAGTCGAAAACCCGGTCTTGGTCTTTTTTACTACCGGAAGCTTAAGTTTCTCAAAAAGAATCACTGCTAATTGTTTAGGTGAGTTTATATTAAATTCTTCGCCGCTTAAATTATAGATATCCTTAATCAAGGTATTCAGCCTCATCTTAACATCCTCTGAAAGTAATTTTAAGACCTTTAGGTCCAGTTTAATCCCGGCTAATTCCATCTCAGCTAAAACATCTACCAATGGCATCTCAAGGTCCCTAAAAAGTTTAAACAGAGATTTATCATTTAATTCCTTCTCTAATTTCGGTTTTAATTCTTTAATCAGGCTCAAAGAGTAAGCATTATCAAGTGTTTTTCCTTCTATCACCTTATTCAAATGCTCAAAGCTTACATTTTCTAAACCGTAGTCACCCAGGGAAGGATTAAGAAGATAAGCGGCAATCATCGTATCAAAAGATAACCCAGACAGAATTATCTTACTTTTTGCTAAAGATACCTTCATTTTTTTAAAATCGTGGCCACATTTTTTTATTTCCGGGTTACTTAGGATTTCTTTAAATCGTAAATTAGCCTTGCCCACTTTTAAAAATTTTCCCTGGGTGTAAAAAATAAGATTATCTGAATTGTCTCCAGATAAAAATAATTCCTCTTTCTTTTCTATAAGCTTTTTAAGGTCATTCTCGCTTGCCTCTCCTAACTTTATATCTTCAGAAACGCCTTGATCAACAGGCCCTAAGTCTTTAAGCAATTTTTTAAATTCTAAATATTTAAAGATCCTGCTCAATTCCGTTAGGTTAGGCTTGCCTATTTTAAGCTTTTTAAGGTCAAAATCTATCTCCATATCATCGGCCAATAAAACTAATTCCTTGTTTAATTTAATCTGCTCTAAATTTTCCGCCACTGACTGCCTTATCCTCTCTTTCGCTATCTGGCCGCTATTCTTTAATAACTTTTCTACTGAACCGAATTGTTTAATTAATTCTATTGCGGTTTTTTCTCCGATACCCGGAACACTTGGGATATTATCGGCGCTATCTCCCATCAGCGCAATCAGATCTGCTACTTGCCTGGGTTTAATCTTAAAACGTTTTTCAACAGCTTTTTCGTCATAGAGTGCACCTTCGTCTTTATAGGGGCTAAATACGGTTATATCTTTATCCACTAATTGCAGTATATCATTATCGGAGCTGACAATAGTCACTGCTATACCTTCTGCCTCAGCCAGCCTGGCGAAAGTTGCGATAATATCGACAGCCTCATAACCTGTTTTCTCTAAAAGCGTAATACCGTAATTTATCACTATCTCTTTAATCAAAGGTATCTGACTGGATAATTCATCCGGCATAGCCGGTCGCTGAATTTTATATTCGGCGAATTTCTTTAAGCGAAAGGTATCCCGCGAAACGTCAAAACAAGTCGCCAGGTATTCAGGTTTATGCTCTTTTAGGATTTTATTCAGTATATTGAGAAACCCGTATACTGCGCCGGTAGGCTGGCCAAATGACGTAGCTAAGCCCCTAATCGCATAGAATGCCCGGTAACAAAAAGCCGTGGCATCAATTAAATATAATCTTTTACCGTCCATTAATAAAACGCTCGGGAATCAATTGTGGTAGGGAATTAATTATTGTGGTTTTCTATCTTGACAGTGCCCGCTTCTGGGCTTGGGTAATAAATTCTTCTATCTCTTTATTATCCTGATCCAGATACTGGGCATCTAATGCTTCTTTTACAGCTGCGGCATAGTCTTGCTTATTGTAGCTTTCTTTGGCTTTCTTAAAATGCTTTCTAGCCATAGCCTTATCATCATGCCTTAAGATATCTTTCTCGTTAGCGATGTCTTTCATTAAACCAACAACTTGCCTTTCCTGTGCATCGGCCAAGGGATTAGCAGATAAACTCATTCGGATATCTTCTATCCGACTTTTGGCTTTTTGAGTCCAAGGATCTTCAAGGTTACCTAACTCCGCCCTTTTCTTCCAACAATAAGCAGCTTTAGCTAAATCGCGCTTACCTTCATAAAACAAGGCTAAATTAGAATAGGCGCTTAAAAAATAGGGATCAATTCTGATAGCCTTGATATAACTCTCTTCTGCCCGCTCCGCCTCACCCTTAGCTTCATAGATAACCCCAAGGTCATTATAGGCAACTGCATAATAACTATCAATTTCAACTGCCTTCTGGTACATCTTCATTGCCGAATCCAGATCACCGGCATCCTGAGCCTTAACACCCTCTTGACGATAGTTTATTGCCTCTTTCTGCAGTTCAGTTAAACTATCTTCGCTTTCAAAGGTCTCTGTTTCTTGGGCAAAGACAATAAGATAAGATAAAAGAAGTACTGGTAAACAAAAAAAAGGAATTACTTTTCTAATCTTATTTTTGAGAGTTAAGACTGACATAGTTTGGTAATTATTATATACTATATATACGCTGCGTCAAGAGAAATATTAGACTAATGCTTCCATCTCCAATGCCGGATGCCCTACTTTAGTCAAGAAGCTAATTAACTCTTCCGAAGTAGTGGCAACTGTTTCATCGGCAATCTTATCCCACAAATCAGGTTGGCCTGATTCTTGGCAGCATTTTCTTAATTTATCCCCTAAAAGCTCCTTTAGCTCCTTAGGCATCCAGACTAAACGCTTAAGTCCGCCTTCCGCCAAGATAAACTTTTTACTTAAAATATAGAGCTTCCCAACCCCCAAGAAACCGGGCGTCTGAACACCGCCTCCCACTGAACCGGCTAAGGTAGTAAAGCTCATACCACAGGGAGTTATACCGGAATAATCACGGTGTACAACCATAACGCCATTTGCCTCTGGGATTATCGCAACAATACATTCAAAACATCCGCAGGATGATTGCGGCGAATCCATCAGCGAATACATGCTTACCTTATCAATCGTCTTATTAGATCTCTGCTTCACAAAGTCATTCACATTGTCCCACTGGCCTAATCTTTGATCTACAGTCCTGCCTTTTAGTATGGGTTGGTTCGGACCGGTAGGAGTAATTTCAAAAGAAGCCTTGGCATCAAGCCAGGAATAGGCTCCGCATAAACCAAGGCGCTCAGGCGTAACAATACAGACATGATTAGGGGCAAATGACTGGCACAAAAGACAGGAATAATAGGTATCCACGCTCTCATCGCTCATCCCGCTGATGCGCTCATCGCGTTCTTCATAAGTTTTTTTAGCGGCCACCAGTAATTTATCAATGTCTTCCTGTTTGGTATACAGCTTCACCTGTATTTTATCTACAATCGCGCTATATTCCTGATGCAGCATCGCATGCAGGATAACTCCGACATGCTTTAACCTGAATCCTTTTTCAAAAGCATCTTTACTGATCCTAACCCACTTCATATCGCGTTGGCCCACATGCATAATACCCATGGCGTAATTCATAAAGCGGTGTATCTGGCGTTCCAATACCGGCTCGAAATCCTTCTGCATCTTGCGGCCGTAAACATCGACAATAATCGCTAAAGGCAATGATTTACTTGTCGCGGGCAATTGGTCAATATCTGGGCCGATCAACTCAAACTTTCCGTCCTCAACTTCATCTTCTTTACTTTTTGCGGTTAAATATTCAAAGGCAGTACTTGCCTTGCCTCCAAATTCAACATGCAACTGTTCGCGCCTGACCCGCTCACCTTCAAAAGCTGCGGCATAAGACACAGGCACAGCTACCTCGCTCATTTTTACCTTAATCCCCCGGGTAAGTATGCATTTAGAGGGTATTTTTTTATAATCTTTCTCGGTTACTAATGCTTCGAACAAA
>JAPLLQ010000109.1:7953-13144 GCA_026387485.1 Candidatus Omnitrophota bacterium
TCGAACAAAGTAGTATCGATTTTTCCTAACTGCGGAACTTCTAGGTCCGTAATAATCGGAAGGCCGAACGCAAGAACCCCTAATCCCGTTGCTACGATAACTTCATCCACATGTCCTAAAAGAAGAACAAAGGCCGGAACGCGATTACGAATATAATCCGCAACTCCCTGCCATTGGCCGGGTTTAAATCCGCCGTAGATTAAAGGCGCACGCACGGCAAAATTCACCGCATAAATTACCGAGAGGTAATCTTCGCCTAAAGGAACAATATAGTTATCAAGCCCCAACTCTACGCCTTTATTCTCAAGCTGCTTCTTAAAAGTATTCCCATTGATATTTCCGGCTAAAAGACTGACAATACTTTTAGACTGAAAATTACGGATTAGATCTACTGCCGCGTCTTCATCTTTTGCCGGCCCGAGTATCACGGCAATCCCGGAAATCCTGCCATCCACCAATTGCAGCCCTAAAGAACGTAATATTTTATCAGGAATAAAACCTATTCCTTCCTTAGGATGCTCCTTATTCAAAACTGCCAAGGCTGCGAGAAGCTCTTCGCAAAGTAAAGTAGATATACCTTTATTTAATATTCCGCCTAAATAAGGTATTAATAATCCGGTTTTTGTGGCTTTACCATCACTTAGCTTCTCCGCTTCCTCTAACGCCAAAAGGCAGTCGCTCAAAGTCTTAACTTCGATTTTCAATAAAGCATAAATTAAAGGCAGGTAATAATTTGTTTCGGGGTAACTTACTAAACAATCCTTGCCCTCTTTGGCAATTGCTTTCTCTACGCTCTTACGCGTAAGCTGTAATACTGCAGTTGCCCCTTTCTCGCCTAGCCCAACTAATACCTCTGACATGTCTCTCCCTTCATCTGTTTAATAAGATTATCTACGAGCATCAGATTAACGACTATGCTATCCTTTCCTGTCACGCTTCCGCAGGCAAAGATATCCGGATTAGTTGTACGCATCCAGCCATCCACAACAATAAAATCATTGCGCACCTGAAGCTCCGTATTCTTTAAAAAATCGATATTGGATTTATAATCATCCATAAACAAAACCGCGCAGACCCCAATCGCCTTCCCGTCTTTGAGCTTAACTGCCTGAGTTTGGCCCTCTCCGATTATCTCCTGAACCGAACCGTGAATTACCTCTAGATTCCTAGGTATCAGTTGCGGGTCAAATACACTACGGCTTAAAAGCTTGACCTCTACACCATACTTCTCAGATACCGCCTCAGCTGTTTTAAGGCTAAGATTATTCGAGCCGACTACGCAGACCGGATGCGCAATGTAACGCTTAAGGAATTCCTTGGTATCATCTAAGCTATATAAGCGGTAAACCCCTTCTTTTTTCGCGCCGGGAACATCGGGTATGCTAGGGCTTCGGCCCGAGGCAATGACCAGTAAATCATAAACCAAACTTCCTCTGTCTTTAAAATAAATTGATTTCTTTTCGCTATTCAGATTCCCGATCTTCCTAGCTTTTAAGAAATTAATCTTTCGTTCTTGATAAAAGCCTTCATTACAGAGAAATAGCTGCTCTTCGCTAATAGTACCATCTATAAAATCCGGTAGTTTCAGGTGGTCATAAGCAAGATAATCCTCTTCGCTAACAATGGTAATATTATAATTTTTATCTTTTTCTCTTAACTTAACGGCGATGTTGTGGCTTGAAACCGAAGCCCCGATAATAACTAAATTTGTCATAAGCCTGATACCTCTAAAACTTTTGGCACTACCTTATCCCAACCAATAGGCATAATATGTATGCCTTGGCAGATAGGCCTTAGTTCTTTGATTAGACGAGCGGCAATCTCAACTGACTTGGTTACTTTATCTTTTGCCTGATCTATCTCTGTAATCAGATTATCCGGGACAAAGACGCCGGCAACATTCTTATTCATATATCTGGCCATCCCCGCAGACTTTAATAAAACTATGCCAGCCATAACCGGAACCTTTAAGTGCCGGGTTTTAGTTAAGAAATTTTCAAAAATTTTTATATCATAAACCGCCTGGGTCTGAAAAAATTCAGCGCCTGCGGCGATCTTCTTCTCCATCTTCATAATCTGCGGCTCTAACGGGTCTGCTCCGGGGTTAACCACAGCACCCAAGCATAACTTCGGGAAAACGCCAACTAATTTATTTCCCTTCATATCAGAACCTTCCTGTAATTTTTTAGCAACCTGTAAAAGCTGAACCGAATCTAGGTCAAATACCGGCTTAGCATCAGGATGATCCCCTAAAGTAGTATGGTCTCCGGTAAGAATCAAAACATTTTCAATGCCTAAGGCGGCGGCGGACAAAAGATCTGATTGAAGCGCCAGACGGTTCCTGTCACGGCAGGTCATCTGAAAAATTGGCTCAAATCCTTTGGCCTTTAGCATACTGCATACAGCCAAAGATCCCAAACGCATTACTGAGCTCTGTAAATCTGTGACATTTATTCCATCAACCCGGTTACGGATCAACTCAGCGTCTTCTAAAAGCTGCTTAGTCTCAATCCCCTTTGGCGGGCCGATCTCCGAGGTTACCAAAAACTTTCCAGCTTGTAATTTTTCCTTAAATGTCACCTCAAGCTCCTTATATATTTTATACCTACTGCTGTAATTTTGCTGCTCTAACTAAATTACGCATTAACATTGTTACGGTAAGCGGTCCCGCTCCTCCGGGAACAGGAGTAATATAGGCAGCGCGTTTTTCTGCTCCCTCAAATTCCACATCGCCGACAATTTTATCAGCTACCCGGTTTATTCCTACATCTATAACAATCGAACCCTGCTTAACCCAATCGCCCTTGATTAATCCGGATTTTCCGACGGCTACGATTAAAATTTCCGCCTTCTTGACATGCTCCTCTAATTTTCCTGCTTTACTGGTCCCAATATGACAAATCGTGACAGTAGCAAATTTCTCAAGTAATAAAAGAGCCAAAGGCTTCCCTACTATTTCGCTATGCCCCACTATAACAACTTCTCTCCCATATAAATCTACTCCGGTTGAATTCAATAATTCCATCACACTGGCTGCGGTACAGGGAACTAATTTCGTCTGGCCAAATAGTATTTTACCGATATTTGCCGGATGCATCCCCTCAATATCCTTTTCAGGTGTAATAAACTGGCTTATTTTTTTATAATCTATTTGAGCAGGTAAAGGCATCTGGATAATAATACCGTTTACGCTCTTATCCAGATTTAGTTTTTTAATAAACTCAATAAGCGTTTCTTGGCAAGTTTCACTGGGTAATATCTCTAAGCGATATTCTATGCCTAAATTCTCGGCTGCTTTCTGCTGCGATCTTACATAGCTCATAGCCCCGGCATTTTCACCAACCATAACACTGGCTAAAACCGGCTTGCTTTTTAGAGAAGCTATCTGTAGCTTAATTTCTGCTTTTATTTTTTCAGCAATTGGTTTACCCTCTAATAATTTTGCCAATTTTTGCCTCCGTCTGCTCTCTTAATCTTTTAACAATCCTATTTTTTTGGGCAAGTTCTTTCCCGATCGCCTTAGTTAATTTCTTGTCGGCTAAAACCTTTAAATTTATATTGACATTAAAATATGCTGCGGCAAAAGCCGATTCAAAAAAAACCGCTGCCACTGCCACATCGCTTATTAAGTTAATATTCCCTTTCTTAATAAGCGGCGGGCATAATTTTATCCCCTCAAAACAGAGCCTGGCGAGCATAAATGGGATATTTAAGGCATCGCGCATATTTTTACTACGGAAAGCCGCGACATCTAAATCTACTAAATTCAAGAATTCATTCCTTAAATTTTCTGATTTAGCTAAGATATTTTTAAGCTCTTGCTCGTATTTAGCGTATTTCGGCTTACCTAAAGTAAAATTAACCACCATACTCAACAGGGCTGCTGCCATTGCCGCATTCAGGGCTGCGGCTGAACCGCCTCCCGGCGCGGGAATCTTAGCTGCTAAATCATCGAGATATTTTTTAATTAGGCCTTCTTTATACATTTTTTTTAATAACTAAAGCTAATGTCTAGCTCAAAAGCGTTTTTAATTAAGCTAAATTTTAACTCATCTTTAGAACAAATTGCCGCTACAACATCAAACCTAGCTTTTTTATCTAAAAGTTTTTTTTCTTTTAAAAAAACTAACGCGGTTTTGGTAATCTGCCGCTGCTTAAATTTATCAACTGCCTCAGAAGGTAGCCCAAATTTATTATCCCTGCGTGTCTTTACCTCTACAAAACAAATCGTATCTTTATCCTGGGCTATAATATCTATTTCGCCTAGTTTACTTTTGTAATTCCGGTAAAGAATCTTATACCCGTTCTCTTTTAAGAACGGAACTGCTGCTTCCTCGCCTTTTTTACCCAGAGATAAATTTTCAACCCACACCGCAAAAACTCTTTCTATGTATTAGAGATGGGCCTAATCTTCTTAAGGCATCCCTATGCTCTTTTGTAGGATAACCTTTGTGTTTAGCAAAGCCGTATTCAGGATATTCCCGGTCGTATCCAAGCATGATTCGGTCGCGGGTAACTTTGGCTAATATGGAAGCCGAGGCTATGCTCTTTGATTTCGCATCCCCCCTAACAATACTGGTATATGGCAGCCTAAAATCAATGGCCATATTACCATCTACAATAATATGGATACGAAATTGGTTAGAATTTTTTATTTTATTTGTCAAAGAGATGACCGCTTTCTGCATTGCCCTGCGAGTAGCCTCTAGGATATTGATCCGGTCAATTTCCTTCTCGCTGACAATACCTAACCCAAATAAGGACTTCCTTTTAATCTCCTTAAATGCTTTTTCTCGGGATACGGGGGTTAGTTTTTTGGAGTCGTCTATACGGTTAGTAAAATTTATTGCCTTAAGGAAAACTGCCGCTGCTACTACCGGGCCAGCTAAAGGCCCGCGTCCGGCTTCATCCACGCCGATAATAAAATTAAAACCTTTTTTCTTAAACTTGCGTTCGTAATAAAGCAATTTTCCTAACTCGTAAAACCTTAACTAGTAACTCGTAATTTTTAAATTATCACTTGCGGATAGATAACTAGTTACGATATTATGCTTTTTCTTCCTTAGCATCAATCTTAGTAGCCCGCTTGCCGACTTTTTCCCTAAGATAATATAGCTTGGCTCTCTTTACCTTGCCGGAACGGATAATTTCAATTCGTTCGATAACCGGTGAATATAAAGGGAAGACGCGT
>JAPLLQ010000064.1 GCA_026387485.1 Candidatus Omnitrophota bacterium
GGGTTTAAGGCTATATTTTTCCACCACTTTACCATCTGGCCGGCCCAAATGGCTGATTAAAATAAGTTTCTTTGCCCCTTGAGCCAAGATATATTTTATCGTTGGTAAGGTTGCGCGGATCCGCGTATCATCAGTAATATTAAGACTTGAGTCCTGCGGCACATTAAAATCCGCGCGCATCAGCACGGTTTTATCCTTTAAATCAAGCTCTTTAACGGTTAATTTTGCCATTTATTTAATAGAAGTGGTAACATATCCTAAATTACTTATTTTGTCAACATATCTTTATCTGCAAAAGGGTATTCCTAGGCCTTAAAATCCTTGATAATAAGCCCCAGCATCTCATGAAGGTCAACCTTGGGAGAGTAACCGATGAATTTCTTGATTTTAGACAAATCAGGGACCCTGCGCTGCATATCCTCAAAGCCGTCACCATAAGCATCCTCGTATGAAACATAATGTATCGGTGATTTGCTATTAGTCATTCCCTTGATTTTATGCGCCAACTCCTCGATACTGATTTCCTTGTCGTTTCCGAGGTTAAATACTTCCCCGTAGCACTTCTGGTTACTCATTAACTCCATAATACCCCTTACTACATCCCCTACGTAAGAAAAACATCTTTTCTGTTTTCCGTCACCAAAAACAGTAATTGGCTGATTGAGAATCGCCTGTTTCACAAAACGCGGGACAACCATACCATATTCGCCTGTCTGGCGAGCTCCGCAAGTATTAAAAAATCTTGCGATAACCACCGGATTTTTCTTTTCCTTAAAATAGGCAAGAGCAAGAAACTCATCGAGTTTCTTGGCACAAGCATAACTCCAACGGTATAATTTAGAATAACCGATAACACTGTCGTCCTCTTCTTTAAACGGAACTTTGCAATTTTTTCCGTAAACCTCGGAGGTCGAAGCGATCAAAATCGGCCTGCCATATTTACTGGCTAATCTAAGCACAATTTCCGTACCGCACACATTTGTCTCAATAGACCTTAAGGGATTGTCAATTATATACTTAACTCCAACCGCCGCAGCTAAGTGGTAAATAATATCACATTCTTTTACCATCTTCTCCATCAGCTTCTCATTCATGATAGTATCAATCTTAACGCTAAAACCCGAATACTCTTTCAAATGCTTAATGTTATCCAATTTCCCCGTAGATAAATCGTCAATGGCTAAAACACTGTTACCTTTCTCTAGCAATTCTCCCGCTAAATATGACCCGATAAAACCTGCTCCGCCGGTAATCAAAATTTTCATAACTAACCTCTTTTATAACTTATTTTATGTTTTTTTATCTGATGCAGCTTCCAAATCCCGTATGCGCAAACAAATATGAAACCCGTAAACGCAAAAGACGCGGTCTTTATTCCGTCGCGCGGCATAGAAATTGCAATGCCAACCGTAATAAAGTTACAGATATAAAGGAACATCACTGCCTCTCTCTCGCTTAGCCCCATATGCACCAAGCGATGAGAAACATGATCCGTATCAGCGTGTTCCAGCCACTGCCGAAAGGTTCTTACTTTTCCTTCGACTATACGTAAAATTGTAATCATTGTAGTATCAAAAATCATCAGCCCAAAAATTAAAACCGGGATACTTATTGCGACAACCTTGGATTCAGACCAGTTAGACATTATTGCCAAAGCCGCAAGAGTAAACCCTAAGAAAGTGCTTCCGGAGTCACCCATAAAAATCTTAGCCGGCTTAAAATTATACCTTAAGAAACCAACGCAGCTGCCAAAAAGACTAACCGACAAAAATACCAGCCAGTGCTGGGAAGTACGGTAAGCAATCGCGGCAATACCAAAAGAGCAAATCGCGGCAATACCGGCTGCAAGCCCATCCATATTATCCAAAAAATTAAGCGCGTTAGTAATCCCTATAAGGCCGATAACAGTAACCATAACATTGGCAGAATAAGACGGGAAAACTTTAATCACAACCCCGTGCATAATCACTACGATACTCGCGATTAACTGAAAGACAAGGCGAAGCGAAGCCCGAAGATGTTTAATATCCTCAATAAGCCCAATAAAGAAGATGATACTTGAGCCGATTAGGATACCCCTCATTTGGTGGCTATAATCAAAACTAAAAAGCGCCCCAATCGCAAAAGCAAGATAGAGCGCTACTCCTCCAAGCTTTGGCATGGGCTGTTTGTGAATCTTGCGTTCCTTTGGGTGATCCAAGATACCAAACTTAAAAGCAACAAAGCCCGCCAACGGAACAAGTATTAAGGAAGCAATTAGTGAAATAAAAAGTATCCTAAAATATTGGCTCATCTTTTTTAGTTATTTTAATATTCGCCTGACTTTATCAATAACAAACCTTACTTGCTCCTCTTTCAATTGAGGATAAATCGGCAATGAAACCACGCTTTTATAAACTTGCGTAGTAACAGGGTAATCTTTATTACTAAGGCCTAAATAATTATGCAGCGGCTTAAATACGGGTCTCTTTGCTTCTATGCCTAAGCCCCGCAGTTTCTTTATTATGCTCTCGGCGCAATTTTTACTTTTGATGCAATAGCGAAAATAAACGTGAACTCTATGCGCAGGAGCCTCAGGAAGCCCAATACCTAGGCCCGACAAAGAATTATTATACATCGAGGCAATTTTTTGTCTATGGGAAATAAACTGGTTAATCCTCTTTAACTGTTCGATTCCCATTGCCGCCTGAATCTCGTTCATCTTATAATTGAATCTTAACTGATATGAATCTTTATTATCGTAATCCCTCTTGTCTCTTGCAAAGGAGTAAATATCGCTTCTGTTAGTGGCCAATCCCCCTCCCTCAGCCGTGGTCAGCATTTTGGTGGCATAAAAGGAAAAAACCGCGGCATCCCCAAAACTTCCCACTTGTCTACCCTTGTAGGTTGCGCCTATAGAAAGCGCGCAGTCTTCAATAAGCGGGATTTTAAACTTTTTTAGCCCATCTAAATCCGCGGCTAAACCAAACATGTGCGGGACAATAATAGCTTTGGTTTTTAGGGAAATGTTTTTCCTGACTGAATCGGCGCTAATATTAAAATCATCCGGGTTAATATCAACTAACCTTGCCTTAGCGCAAACATAATTGACCGCATTTAAAACTCCGGCGCAGACATAGCTTGGAATAATAACCTCATCTTGCGGCCTAATTTTTAACCCCAACAATGCTAAATGCAAAGCCGAACTCCCTGAATTTGTCGCAACAGCAAAGCTAGTTTTGATAAATTTTCGCAAATCCTGCTCAAATCTTGTCACTAACCTTCCCTGTGCAAGCAGCCCGCTCTTTAAAACAGCGCTAACGGCGTTAATCTCTTTTTGCGAAATAGTAGGTTTTGAATGGGAAATCATTTTAGTATTATATCTAAGCTTTGCGCTCCATGATTAAATATCAAATCTAAAATAGCCAAATCAGGGACAAAACCAGCCCCCATAAATTGCTGTTCATATTGCGGGCAATGCCAATCCTGCAAAGCCACCTTAATCCCTGCTTGATTAAACACCTTTTCATCTAAATAAACCTCCAGAGCATAAGCTCCGGAATAATATGTATCGGCGCCAAGCGCCTTGCAGATATTTACCAGCCTTTCTGAATCTACACCACCAACATTTAAATCTGAGGCCTTGACGATTTTTGTCTTTATCCCAAGGGTTTTAAGATAAAAATAAAACATTTCGTAATTGATATCATTTAAATTATCCCAATCCGATGAGTAAATTTTCTCGAAAAAGTTTTTATGTTCTTTAAAATATTTTGCTTTTCCGTAATTGCACAACAGGGTCCTTAAATGTTTCACTCGCCAATCCTGGGTATTATCGACTTTTACTTCATCAAGGTTCTGCTGAAATTTACTGTAAATCGGAATGGTCAGATACATCCATCCGGTTGAGCATTTGATTTTATTGCGGTTCTGCCAACCGTTCTTATTAAACTGAATATTATCCATAACCACAAAAACATCGGATTTGGCTATTTTATGAAAATAACGTAACCATGGAAGATAGTGGAGCTGGTGCGCGGATAAAATCATGGTAAGTTAAATCACAAAACGATGGCACATGAAAGCCTCGGCTGCCTCAACAGAAATTTCCCTTCCCCTGACTTTCGCAAGGTTAGACACATTCTCAAGGCTGGCATGGTGCAAGGAAGGCTTAAGCTGCGACTTGTGGTATGATAACGCCTTGAGTTTATTCTCCAAGTATTTAGAAATATCCACATAAAAAGTGGGATGAAACTTTTCTCTTTCAAGGCTCCAGGAGATCGCCGGATTATCGCACGACAAGACTATTTTCTGAAATGGCTTTATATGGGGTAA
>JAPLLQ010000141.1 GCA_026387485.1 Candidatus Omnitrophota bacterium
CTTTTAATTCATTGGCTTTAGAGATATCCGATTTTGCCTGGGTAAAAAGCTTTTCAATTTTATCCTTTATGGAAACCGGCAGTTTAGTTAACTGGCTTAAGGATTTCTTGATCTTTTCTATATCCTCTTCACCTATCGGCCCAATAACCTGCGAGCCAAGTTTAAGATAATCCAGTAGTTTATTGATTTCGTTCTCCATTGTCTGGGCCTGCTCAGCAAGCTTAGTAAGGTCTATCTGGATACCGATAATTTTAGCCAACCCACTTAATACTGCTGCCGAAGCTTTAGGATTTTCAATCTGAATCGTATAAAGTGGGATCTCGCCTAAAAGGCAGTAGCCCTTTAAACCTTCTCTTTTGGCTACCCCTAAGAATAAACCGTTCATCCCGCTGATTTGGCCATCCATTAACATACGGAAATTATACTTCTTAAGGTTATTATTCAATTCAGAGGAAGTTGCTGTAAACCAGACTCCGGGCTCCTGGGTATGGTCAACGGCTTGAGGTATAGAAGCAAAACTAATTACCGTATCTACCTTAAAACTTTTGGCAACCTGGATAATTTTTTTAGAATAACTCTCTGCCCGGGCTAAATCAGGCTGGGCATTACTGATAAAAATCATCAAGTCGCGCTTGGCGGATTTGTTCTTCCAGTAATAAAATTTACTTTCAGGTAATTCGGGAACATTTAATACCCCTTGCTGGACATTACTGGCGGTAAGATAGAAGAAGTCCTCCGGTAGAATCTGGGCAAATTCTTCGGCTTTTAATTGTTCTACCAAATAATTAGCTGCTTTAAAAGCTACTTCCCCCATCCCCGGCCAAGCAACCAAAAGATAGGGGTTCTTAAGCCGCGGCCGTTTAGTAATTTTAATTCCTTCCATGGTTTTCAACTCCTTGTAATTATTGATTAAACTTGTAACTAGTTAAAAATTCCTCTAAAACCAGGGCGCCTTTATATAAATCATTAATTTTTATATATTCATCAGCGGTATGCGCGCAACCTCCACAGCCAAAACCAGTGGCTATCGCCGGTATATTTTTATGCTGGAAAAAGGTTATTACCGTAGCCCCCTCTGAACCTTTTATCCGGGGCTTAATCTTAAATTTCTGCATTGCCTTTTTTAAATGACAGACTAAGGGATGATCCTGGCTGATAGAATACGGTGCCTGTGAGCTTTCAACCTCTACTTTGAATTTTTTTGCATGCGCTACGGCGATCTTTTTAATCACTTTTAATAGACTCTGGGCATTACTTCCCGGCAGAAATCTAAAATCCAGCTCCAATTCACACCAATCAGCAACTATATTAACCTTGTCTCCGCCTCTTATTGTGCCTATATTTACCGTCGGATGCCTAAGATACCTATTTTTCTTAAAAGGGAATACGCCTCTTTCAGGATAGGCGCCATGGGCTTTCTTACCCTGAATTGTAATCTTAAGATACAATAATCCTTTCTGGGTAATAATGATTTCAAAATCATCGGCATCTAAAACAACTGCTTCATCCGGTTTAAGTATGCCTTTATTTAAAAGAGGAATCAGGCCTAACCCTGAGCCGCATTCTTCATCGGCAGTCGCTGCAAAGATAAGATTGTAATGCAAAATCTTTTTATCTTCAATAACACTATTAATTACCTCTAAAGATACTGCGAGATTCACCTTACAATCAGTAGCTCCTAACCCATAAATCTTATTATTCTTAATTAACCCTTTAAATGGCGGAATAGTCCAGCTATTTCCGCTAGGGACGGTGTCTAAATGCGGAGTAATTAAAAGATATTTTTTATTCCTACCCTTAAGTACTGCCAGAATATTCGCCCGTTTTTTCTTGAATTCATAAATCCTTGACTTCAGCCCTAATTGCTTAAGATAATCCCGGACAAACCAGGCAATCTCTTCTTCATCGCCAGGAGGATTTTCAGAATTTATCCGGATAAGTTTCTGGGTAAGTTTTATGAGGCGGACCTTATCTATCATTATTTGTAATTATAGCAGAATTAGATTAAAAATCCACTCTATAAAGAATAACCGGATTACTCTCTACTTCAGGTAATCCGGTTATTGGAAATACTAAAACTTAAAAGTTACTTAATCTTTTTCGATTTTTAACTTAAAACTCTACCCCATAAGAGGTATCGGATTATCTATGCCCATACCTTCCTTCCATAGGAGGCATAGGATTATCTATACCTGTACCTCTTGGGTCTATAGTCCGGACTTCCCCAGTCCTAGTATTAGCCCACAAAGTGCCCGGAGCACTATTCACCGTACCAGTGAGTTTTGTCCATTCCCCGTTAAAACTTATACCTGTAAATATCCCAGGCGTAGAAATTCTCTCTTGTTTATCAAAGACCCGTTGCGCGTATACAGTATCTCCGAGCCCGTAAAAAACAGTACTTCCATCAGGGGAAACATCCCATATACTTTGAGTATTATTACCCTCTGGCAAAAAAACGACTAAGACAATTTTACCAGTTATTTTATCCCTCAGCTCTCCATACATTTTTCCATTTATATAATATTGAAGCCTCGATTCATAATTAGCGGTTCTCCATGGCGTAGGGACAAGAGGATCAGGCTTGTAGTTACTAACCTTATAGTTTGTTCCTGGATTAGAAATTGGTGGTTTATAGTTACTACCTGTATTTGGCTTATAGTTACTATCTGACCCACCTACGTTCATTTCCTGGGTTCGGTTTATGTCTGCCTTGGAGATTAATACACCTGTGACTCCTACCAAAATTAGCACAAGGAGTAAAATTAGTGCGTTTTTCATTTGTTTTCTCCTTCTTTTATAACTCAATAACAAACTTAATTAATAAAGTATGCTATAAATATGGGCCTTTGTCAAGGCATTAGGGATAACCAGATTACCTAAAGTAGAGGGTAATCCGGTTATTGGAAATACTAAAACTTAAAAGTTACTTAATCTTTTTTGATTTTTAACCTAAGACTCTTCTCTAGGGTTAGTGTTGTCAGCTCCCGGTGAACTGGAATAGAATAAGGCATTGGTCCATTTACGCCTATTTCCCGGATTCGGCTGAGGTATAGGATTATCTGTGACCCATCCACACCTGTGCCTGGATTCTTCATAATGGGAGGCCTATGGGAATCCCTAGTTAATGGGGGGTATATGCCGGACTTCTCCAGTGCTCCCGTCAGGGGAAACATCCCATATACTTTGAGTATTATTACCCTCTGGCAAAGGAACGACTAAGACAATTTTACCAGTTATTTTATCCCTCAGCTCTCCAAACAAGTATCCATCTAGATATGCGAGCCTCGATTCATAATTAGGATTTGAATTAGCAGTTTTCCATTCCGTAGGGTAAAGATCAGGTTTAGGCCCTGGCACTGGATCAGGATAAGGTATTGGCCCAGGTATACAATTAGGAGGTCTACAATCAGGCACTGGTATTGGATCAGGACCAGGCCTTGGACTATCTACGCCCATTTCCTGGGTTCGGTTCATGTCTGCCTCGGAGACTAATACACCTGTAGCTCCTACCAAAATTAGCATAAGGAGTAAAATTAATGCGTTTTTCATTTATTACCTCCCTCTTTATAATTAAATAATAGATTTAACTAATAAAGTATGCTATAGATATGGGCTTTTGTCAAGGCTCAAGACTAAATTTTTGAAAGCGCTTTCTATGCTGTAGAATTTACAGTCTCTATAACACTGGCTAATCTAATTATTGACAACTGGATTAAATTACAGCTTACCTATAGAATCTTTTATTACCCAAGGGGCAGACTTGACATCGCGGTTTGGACTTAAGACAGAAATCTTTAGCTAGCCTCACTAATAGGGCATGGTATTCGTTGAATAATTTTACCTCTTTTTTAAGATTCTGGCTAAATAAATTTTGCGTTTCCTCATAGCTGGCTTCTTCTTTTAGTAAACCGTGCCGGGAGAATATCCTTTTAGTGTAGGCGTCAATTACAAAAACCGGTTTATCTAAAGCGTATAAAAGGATCGAATCCGCGGTTTCCGGGCCAATCCCGTTTACCAAAAGAAATTCTTCGCGTAATTTATCTGTTTTAACTAAAGCAAGCTTGTTAATGCTTGCCTGGTAATTCCTGACAAAGAACCTTAAAAATTCTTTTAAACGTTTAGCCTTAATGTTGTAGTATCCGGAAGGTTTAATTAACCTGGTTAACTTACTAAGTTTAAGTTTATGAAGTTTCCGGGGGGATAAAACTTTTTCTTTTTTTAGATTACTGATTGCCTTCTCTGCATTAAGCCAACTGGTATTCTGGGTAAGGATTGCCCCAACTATTACTTCAAATAGACTATCTGCCGGCCACCAATATTGCGGCCCAAAGCGGGAATAGAGCTTATTATAGATTAACTTTAATTTATGCCCTATCTCTTGTTCATGAGTCCGGGATGATAAGTTAGGCTGGATCATTAATCTTTAAGCTTAAGGGGATTATAATTATAATACGCAAAGATAGTATAGGTGGTCCCGGAAACCGAACCAGTAGTCTTACCTTTAGGAGTAAACCAGCCATGGCCGGTATCCACAAAATCCTGCGTAGCGTAAGGAAGACAACCTTCACCCTGGCCTGAAGGCGAGGAACTAGAAATAATCATATTGCCTAACTCAGCCAAATATGCATCGGCTTTCATTCTATAAGACTCGGCTTTCTTCAACATACCTTTTTTGGCATAGAAATCCGCCATTATCTTAAACGAAATGACCATCTGGGCTGACCATTCTGAAGAAACTACTCCTCCTCGACTGACGTGTTTTTCAGGCGCAAAATCAAATCCTCTGATTTTGACAGTCTGGCCCTCTGGCCGGACATAGCACACTTCAACGCTGCAATTCTTTTCCGCAAACTCCATAATCTTCTCCGGATCCATCCCTAACTCTGCTAATTTTTCAGGGCCTAGGCTGGCTATAGACCAGGCATAAGTATCCGTGGCAATGGTAGAATCGCCTTTACCGCGCTTAACCGGGATATCCGCTTTATCGTAGGTGTGCTTAACCAGCCAATTTAATGTCTTATCCGCTGCCTCTTGATATTTATCCTTACCCGTAACCTGATGAAGCATCTTAAAAAATGCATAGGCATCAAGGTTATGTTCGGTAGCAAACCACTCTACTTGCGGCCCGCCGCGTATTCCGCCATCTGCATCCTGCTTTTGTAAATTCATTATTCCCCGGGCGATCTCTTCCGCGACTCCAAGATATTCATTATCTTGAGTATTGTGGGTATATTGGGCTATGGCTATACCCAACCAGATATTCGGGCCGCTGTGCACTATAAACTCAGCCGGCTCTCCATCATTGGCATAGTAAGCGTTAAAAAACAGGCCGTTTTCGCGTTTGGCTTTTCTGCTAAAAAAATCAAATAATTTATGTACGCGTTCAAAATCCGAAAAATTAGCGTAGAGCTGAACAACCAACGCCTGATCATAAGTAAAAGCCCAGTTTTTAATATCGCTATCCCCTTCAAAACTCATAATCAGGCCAGTGTGCGGATTCTGATGCACTTTTAACCAATGGTACATCTTGTCTAAATTAGCCTTCTCTAGCGTAGCTTTCTTTTTATCCAGCTCAATGAGTTTTTCGCTAACGAAGTTTTTCTTCTGCTGCACACTGGTTAATTGTTCTTGCAAAGCCTTCTTTTCAGTAGACAGCTTAGCAATAAGATTATTCATCTCCTCTGTTTTCTGGGAATACTCTGCCGAAGCCAGCCCAGACTTCTCTCCCAATCTTGATCTTTCAAGCTGCAATCTATGCATGTTTAGTTCTAAGCGCTGGATTTCAATCTCCAAATCCTCTCTTTGCCTATTTAATTCTTTAATACTCTGCCTGGTAAAGTTAGATTCGTGTATAACACTAACCAGCTGTTGAACCAAAGCTTTATTACCCTGAGTAAGTTTTATATTAACCAGGCTGTTTAAAACTAAACCTAAACTTAATAAAAGGATAATGCCCAAACCTGCCGGAATAAGTAATTTTTTAGTCCAGGCATAACGTATCAAAGTATTATTTTGCACAGAATTGATCTCTTCATAACCTAAGCCAATCAGGTATTTATTCGGAGAACCAAATACGTCTTTAACCCAAGCCACATGCGCCCGGGCGCTTATTGGGTTTCTGCGTATAGGTAATTCTATGGCCAGAGAAAGTCTAGCCCTTCCTTCTTTTAAGGCTTTTGCAAGATTTTGATCGAAATTATTTACGTAAAGGCAAATTCCGCCCCGGCCTATATTACTGGTGAAACCTTGTATCCAATTTGATAAGAAATGTTTTCCATCAAGGCTCTCAAGGCGAAACTCCACCGGTAAAACTGTATTTAAACGTATATATTTACGGTGTTCTTGAGCCGGAAAATCTTCACGTTGCATATTTTTTATTTCATCCTTTCCAAAACTATTCTTTGTTTAACTGCCCGGGCTAAGTTTTCAAGGGAGTTTTTAAAATCCGGGTACTCTTCCTGCTGAACTGTGTCTTTTTTACTCTCGGTGAGTTGTCTAAAATATATCTTACTATTTTTTATCACATATTCAACACTTAACCTAAACCAGGGGTTGTCCTCCCATAAACTCTCTGGCATATATTTTAGCACAAAATTTTTCGGAATTTCAATCTCCAAATATGTCTCCTTACTGTTTAATACGCTAAAATCAATGGGGTATCTACGCTTATCCTTAGCTACCAAAGAAGTATCTACGCTGGCCAATTGGGGCATAATCCTTAAAAATCCGGCGTTAGTAAAATATTCCGGGCCCTGAAAATCATAAGTTAAAACAACTGGCTTATTAAGGTCATTTAAATTTTTAATGTTGTATTTATTCAACTTTGCCCCTATAGAAACGCCTTGTATCACGCCCCTTAATGCCTCCTGGATTAATTCCGGCTGGGTATAAAGCAACCAGTAACGCTGGGCCTGATCGTAAAATCCAAAGGTAAAATTTTCTTTTTCTACAGCGATACTCTCGTCATGATTAACCTTGATTTTGAGTTTCTGAACCACTAAGTTATGGCTAGCCAAGTATGCCGGTGTATCCACTATACTATAGCCTGATTCCTTGAATAATAAAACCTTGCGCGCCTGGTCTGCCATCGGCAAATCCCCAAAAGAACAGGTCTCGGCAGTAGGATCAAGAAAAAAGATTTTATCTTTTAGAGATATTGCGGCTATACAATGATTAAAAAGCACTGAAGGAAAATCCGGATTTAAATTATGGTAATCTTTGGTCGGGATAAGCACGGGCCAAGCTTTAAACCCGGCTTCTTTAAGCATAGTGACTAAAAGTATAGCCTGATCTTTACAGTCCCCATACTTATTCTTAAATATATCACCAGCATAGTGCGGTTCGTAACCGGCTTGGCCGTATTCTACCGCCACATAGCGGATCTCTTTGGCGCAGAAATTATAAATCGCCCTTACTTTTTCTTCTTCGGAAGCTGCTTTTTTAATTACCGCCCTGACTTTATCCTTTATTGCGCTATCAGCAACCATTTTATCTTTAGCCAACGCCCACCACCAATTATAAATATCCTGCCAATCGTTAAAAGTAGAGATAAGCATAGTAGGGTTTATTTCTACTACGGGGGGCATACTTGGCTCAGGGATTATCTGGGGGATATCTTTAAATTCCCAGCGGTAAAGTATTTTCCCGTTCTCTTCTTGGGTTATCGGGCCTAGCTTAGCCCCGAAATCATTATACCTATCATTAATGATTTTCAGATGTAAGGGCTTATTTTTTGGTAAAAGTAAGGTAAATTTCGCCTTAATAATCGGCTGTTTAGATTGGACGGAGTAATCTAAGACAAAATCTTTTTTATTAATTAACTGGCTTCTTTTTATCTTTACTTTATATTCAAGGCATGAACCTATGGCCACCTCGGGAAAAGAGATGATATAAACCCGGGCATTGCTATAAAGCGGGAAGTTTAGGTACTTGGAAACATCCCGGATATGGCGCGAGCCAACATCAACCACTGTTCCGTCGGGCTTGATGGTCCGGGCGTATTCTAATTCTACTTTCTCAAAAGTAGAGTCATATTCTATCTTGGCTTCGGCGAAATCCTCTTTGCCGCGTTCATTTAAAACTTTAATCAGGTAATATAAATAAGAGAGCTGGGTACCTTCGCTAGTTACTTCAATCTTCTCATCGCAGTTTAAAATTAAAGCCCCGGCCTCAGGATAAAGCTCTTCCGAAGGCGCCCCTTTTAAAATATTATTCACTAGCGGGTCAATATCTGCTATCTGCAAAAAACTGGAGCGCTTTTCAATTGTTTCAATACGAACCTTAGCCTTGGTTTTAAATTTACCGGTTTTGATTTTTTGGTAGGCCTTAAGCGCTTCATCAAAAAGGTTAAGCCTTTCGCAGGTTAAACCATGGTAGTAGATATACTCATCGTCATCGATTTTCTCTTTATTAAATACCTCTAGCGCATCAGTAAAATTTCCCCCGCGGTAATAAGCGATGCTTAAAAATTTCTTGCCTTGCTCTTCAGAGGTTTTTCTAAAGGCATCAATGGCATCTTCAAGCTCACCGTGATTAAAGTAAAGCTTGCCCAATTCAAAATATAATTTATCCGCATTGTTAGATTGCGTAATCAGCTCTTTGTATTTTGCTACCGCTTCTTTATAGTAGGTATCGGACTTCCTAATATAATCCTGCGGCTCGATACAATCGCTTTTTGGCGAACAACCAAATAAAGTAGAAATAAAAAATACCGCAAAGAATATTTGTTTTAGGAATCTTTTTTTAGCCATAACATTTATATTTATACTGGGCATTACAGGCTCCTTCACTGGAAACCATACAAGCTCCAAGAGGATTTTCAGGGGAACAAACTCTAGAAAATAATTTACAGGCTATAGGAGAGATTAATCCCTTAAGTACTTCTGCACACCTGCATTGAGCCTGTCTTCTGTTTATTTTAGTTGGCTTAGAAATAGGCAAAAATCTCCCGGCGTCAAATTGAGCAAATTCATTCTTTATCTTAAGGCCGCTATCTGGAATCATCCCCAAGCCGCGCCAGAGAGAATCATATTTCTTAAAAACCCGGTTGATTATTTTTTTAGCTTTAGGGTTGCCTTCTCTTCTGACTACGCGCATATATTGATTAGCCATCTTTGGCCTTTTTTCTGCTATTTGTTTTAGCAGGATAAAGATTCCCTCTAAAATATCTACCGGTTCAAATCCGGCAACACAACATCCTATTCTATATTTTTTTACTATCTGCGCGTAATCCTTGGTCCCGATTATCGCTGAAACATGGCCAGGACATAAAAAGGCATCAAGTTTCAATCTTTTATCTAGTAATAAATTCCGCATTGCCGCCGGAATAAGCTTACGGGAAGTTAAAAAGAAAAGGTTTTTTAATCTTTCTTTTTTCGCCATTAGAATAGTCAAAGCAATCCCTGGGGCGGTAGTTTCAAAACCTACGGCGAGAAATACTACTTTTTTATCCGGGTTAAGCTTAGCTATAGTTAAAGATTCAAGAGGAGAATAAATTACCCGCACATTAGCGTTTTTCGCCCTTTCGTTTTCTAATGATGAATTGCTTCCCGGAATGCGCAGCATGTCTCCGAAGGTAACGATAATGAAATTTTTTCTCCTAGCGAGTTTTATGGCATCATCAATATACCTCTCGGGGCTGACGCATACCGGACAACCCGGGCCAGAAATAAATCTGATACCTGGCGGCAGGAGCCGGTCTAAGCCAAAACGATAGAAGTTCTGGGTATGTGTTCCGCAAACCTCCATAATATTTACCGCTCTTACCGGAAGAATATCTATTATCTTCCTGACTAAAATCTGAGCTAATCTTTTATTACGGAATTCATCAATGTATTTCATTAATTATTTTTAGGGTCTCCTTGGCTTTTTCCGGATCAATCTTCTCAATAGCAAATCCGGCGTGGACAATCACATAATCTCCTATTTTGATATGCGGCAGCATCTGGATGTTCGCGGTACGTAACAGCCTTCCGGATTCAACTTCGGCAAACTCACCCTGAATTTTTTTCACCTTCATTGGAATACCTAAACACATATTTAACCTTTTATGCCCGCAATTACTGCCTGGCCCAAGGAAATGCCGGAGTCATTGCAGGATATTTTTTTCTGGGTAAAAACCTTAAAACCTTCCCTATATAATAAATCCAAAGCTAGCTTAAGTAAAAGCTTATTTTGAAAAACCCCTCCTGAAAGAATTACTTTATTAATATTGGT
Source organism: Candidatus Omnitrophota bacterium (assembly GCA_026387485.1). Classification (GTDB taxonomy): domain Bacteria; phylum Omnitrophota; class Gorgyraeia; order Gygaellales; family Profunditerraquicolaceae; genus JAPLLQ01. The sequence continues at coordinate 10,216 of JAPLLQ010000141.1, forward strand.
TTCTTTTCTTAATATTAAACAGGTTTTTTTAATCATCTTAGCGACGGTTAAATGAAAACAAAAAGCGATCCTTGCTTTTGGTTTTTTTCTCTTAATATCCCGCACTATCACTTTAAACATTTTTCCGGGATCAAGGATATATTTATCCTCTCTCTTGATAATCGCAAAAGGATAGCCTATAGCCTGCAACTTGTAGCCTGTAGCTATTTTTTCCAGCTCTATCGCCAATTCTGCTTCAAATCCAGCTATTTTTTTATTTAAAACTAAACTACCCACAGCATCAAAGAGCCGGCCCATACTGCTGGCTAAAGGAGAATTAATTCCGGATTTGTATATCTTCCTTAATAGCTGCTTTTTGTCTATCTCTCCGGGAAAATTTAACCAAGCTGCTGCTAACCTCCATGGCTCTAATATCGCCTGGGCCCCTCCTAATAAGGGAATCTCTTTTAGATGAGCCTTCCTTAAAAAATTTTTATAATCACAAACCAAAAACTCCGCACCCCAAATAGTATCATCGCTGCCTAAGCCTGTCCCATCAAATGCAACACCGATTACCTTTTGATTCTTAAGCCCGTTTTCAACCATGCAGGAAGCGATATGGGCATGATGGTGCTGGACAGCTACCGGCGAGTAACCAAAAAGGTGGGCTGAGGCGTATTTTGTAGAGGCGTATTCAGGATGTAAATCGTAGGCTATTGCTCGCGGTTTATTTTTAAGAAAATATTTTAGGTCTTTTTCAAAGTTTAAAAAATCCGGTAAATTACTCAAATCAGAGTGGATGCGGCTTAAATAGGCCAAATTGTCTTTGGCAAAACAAATTGTATTCTTTAGCTGTGGGCCTAAGGCTAAAATCGGCCCCTTGATCTTAAACGGTAATTTTATCTTTTTAATCTCCATTGATAATCTCTAACCGTAGAATACTATCTATCCTAAACGAGCGCTCTTCGCGCCTTAGACAACAATAGCCAACTAAATAATTCCGGTTATTCTCCCGCTTAATCTCTTTCGGTACCACTTCTCGCTCAGTAACCGCAGCACTTGCGCCAGAGAGATATTTAATTTTTAATTTCAACCTTAAATCAATAGCTTCCTGAATCTGGGCGATCTTCTGGTTATTAACATTATCTAATACCAACGGGTCAATACTAAAGAGGCCTAAGAATTTATCAAAGTCTAATATATCTTTGGTTTTAAGCACCTCTTTTAATTTATTGAATACACCTAGGGTAAGCTCAACATCAGCTAATGCCCGGTGCTGCTGCTCGGCTTTTATCCCCAGTTTATCCGCTACGAACCAGAGCGCATAACGCTCTAACCCGGGGATAATCCTGCGGGCTATTTTTAATATATCAACCACCGCGACACCACTTAACGCCGGTTTGCCTAAAATCTTTAGTTCGCTATTTAAGAATTCCAAATCAAATCCGGCATTGTAAGAACATAGACAGCTTGAGCCGATAAAATCCAAAAAATTCGGGATTACTAAATTCGGGGTAGGCGCGCCTTTAAGCATATCTTGGCTAATCTTATTCACATTAAAGGCAGCTTCAGAGATGTCCCGGCCACAATTTATCAGACTCTGAAAGGTGGCTAATCTCTCTTCTCCTTTTAACCTAACTGCAGCTATCTCTACAATCCTATCGCCTGTACTGGGATCAATGCCGGTAGTCTCAGTATCAAAAATGGTAAATTCTATCTCATCTATGCTTTTATTCATTCTTCTTTTTTACAATATACGCCGGGATCAACCTTACCGGATGATAGGATAACTTTACCTTTTTAAGATTCTCCAGACCTGAATCATCCATGATATTGATATATTTATACCCCTCTAAATCGCTAGAAAACTTACGGAAGATAAACTGGGCTAATCCTTTTACTGCCAGATCAGTTATCTCATATAATATACAAAAGCTATCCGGGTTTATTGCAAAACCAAGGGTAAAACCTTTGATCTCTTTGCCTACTTTCACCGCCCCTCCCCGTAAATCCAGCGCTTGATAATTATCCAATGCTTCTTTTAGGCTAAGGCGGCTGTCCTGCATTAATCCCTGATAAATGTGGTCTTGGTTTTGGCTAGCGCGCATCTTCATCCAGTAGCTATATAATTTCAGGCAAGATTTTTTAAGTTTAGGCGAAAAAGAACGGTATTCAAAATCATAATGTTTAGTAAAATAATTGTAAGAGGCACGTTTGGATTTAAATTTATCGCCGCATAAAGCTGCCAAATCGTTTCTTTTGCAAAGATAGTCATGCGATTTATGGGAACATTTGTAACCTAGTCCCTGATAAAAATTAATATCTTTTCGTTCGACATTTTCTATGTGCGCAAATTCCGGATTCTTATTTAAGCTAGTCAAGATCTTGAAAACTTCTTTAATAACTTCCGGGTTATTATCTTTACCTAAGGGCGCCAGATATAAAAACGCGGCGATTTTATTCTGAAAAAATATACAGAGATTATCTTCAATAATACTCCAGTTTATAGAGAAGAGCTTGCGCCAAATGTAAATATTAGCAAAAGAATAAACTGATAACTCATGTTCGGATAACCCTAAGTATTTATTAAATATCTTTTTATCTTGCAGGGATAATTTATTTAGGCGCATCGGGTGATTGTAACTCTACTACATCCAGGACATCATCGTAGGCTTGGATAATCTGGGGGTTATCTTTTAACAGCTCTAACTGGGTTGGAGAATTAAAATAGTCAGTCAAATATCCAAGGTATGCTTTAAATTCCGGGGTGTTTAATTTTTCCTTCACATAAGGACAATTTAAATCTACGGTTAAAAGGACTTTTTTATCGCGTAAGGTAATCAGAAATGGATAGAGTTGGCATTCTAATGGCCGGGTAGAGTAAATCTTACATTTATTCTCTTCTATATTTAAAAAAGGGCAGAGAAAATCTTCTCCTTTAGAATTGGGCACTAATTGAAGCCTTCTGTTAATAGAAAGTGCAGCGGCGGGGATTCCTTCTTTATCTATCAAATCCAGTATCTCTTCATCCAAAAGACAAGGAGACCAAACCGAATCCGCATCTTTAAACCGGCAGCAACCCTGGCATTTTAGGCAGACGTCACTAGGGACTAATTGTTTAATCATCCTTCGATTCCCTTCGGTCGCTCAGGATGACCCTGAGCGCATTTTGTCGAATGGGTCATTTGACAATGCTTCCTAATTTTAGCGGCTTCTCCGGAATAATAATAACAATTCCTGATTCATCTGAAGCAGCCAAAACCATCCCCTGGCTCTCTACGCCCCTTAAGAGTGCTGGCTCAAGGTTATCCACCACTACAACGTACTTACCAATAAGGGTCTCTTTTGAGTAAAAGTTGCGGATACCGGCTACTACCTGCTTGGTTTTATCTCCTACATCCAGAGTTAAAATCAATAATTTATCCGCATTAGGATGTTCGCTAACTTCCTTGATCTGAGCCACTTTTAACTCTATTTTTCTAAAGTCATCAATAGTTACCATAGTTCCTCCTCATAATTATGTAATTATAATAACACGGCGGAAACCAAAAAACAAGGCGAAACAAAAAGCACTCTTTTTGATAAGAGTGCTTTTGGCGGGGCCGACGAGATTCGGACTCGCGATCTCCTCCGTGACAGGGAGGCGCTTTAAACCAGGCTAAGCTACGACCCCTAATTATTGAAAACCTTCAGAAAACTATTATATTTCCTTTTCAAATAAAAGCAAGAGTCAATTTTATTGTACATAAATTCAAATAATCTTCGGCTATCATTAATAGAGTAACCAAGATAGTAACACCCACCACTCTTACTAACAGATCCACCTTTTAATTTAATTAAATAATATAAGGTTTTCTTAAGGCTCTCTAAAAAGGATTTTGTTCCGGATGCAAAACGTACGGATACAATTAACACTTTAGATTTACGATTTCTCCTTTTGTAATAACCTGAACTTATGCAGCCATCGCCATCAAAATAACCACGTAAAAAGTGCCTGAAGTATTGCGAAGGGACGCTAGGAGGCTTTAGCCTCAACTCTTTATTAGGCAATAATCCCAATTTGGAGATATCATTATAAATTTCTTTACTTCCAATTTGGAGTAAAAAAGTTGGTTTACAATTAGGCCGGCTTTGTTTCTTAACTTTTATATCCTGTGTAGATTGCAGCATTATCTTTACATTTTCCAATAATTCGTGGTCTATCGAAACAAAAGAGATATATTTTGAACCCCCTGAATTGCTAAACATACAACCATCAGCGCAAAAATAGCCCATAACATACGCCATTTCAGCAGACCAACTTTTGAAAAAATCTACCCTTACTCGTTTTTTAGCCCTCTGGGTTCTTTGATCCAATACTTTCTGTTTTATTTCGTAAGACATCATCCTTTTAAATTATTGTTTTTCTCTAATAAGAGATTAAAAAAATCAGCGATAGATATGCCAATTATTTTATCATATCAGAAAAGCGTATCAAGCATATATTATCTTATCTCCCCTAATAGTTGATTCATAAAAATAGCTTGTAAAAGTCCGTTTATTTGTTAAACTATAACTTAAGGAGGAAAATATGAAAAAGATAAGTTTAATAGTAATGGTTCTTTTTGCGACGGTGCTTTTGGCAGGATGCGCCA
>JAPLLQ010000042.1 GCA_026387485.1 Candidatus Omnitrophota bacterium
CGATATGGGTCGGATAATTTTCTAAATTTACCGCCAAACAAGTACATTTACCGCCTAAGCCCATTGGCTCAATCTTTAATTTATTAATCTCTCTTAATAATTCTTTTTCCAATTTTAATTTCTCTCTACCAATATTCTTTAACAATGCTCTTTTAGCCAACATACCGGCATAGTCTGCCGAGCCTCCGATCCCCACTCCGACTACAAAAGGCGGACAGGCATCCGGCCCGGCTGCTTTGACTGTTTCAATAATAAATTTCTTTATCTCGCTAATCCCTACTGTGGGCTTAAACATTTTAAGCTGTGATTTATTTTCACAGCCAAACCCTTTAGGTAAAACTGTTATCTTGATTTTATTGCCCCTGATGATATCTGTGTAAATTAAGGCCGGGGTATATCCTGAACTTCCCCTGACCAGAGGGTCTTTGACAATAGATTCCCTCAAAGAACCTTTTTTATAGCCTAACTCTACGCCTTTATTTACCGCGGACTTTAAGTCACCGATAACCCTTACCTCCTGGCCGATTTCTAAAATCACCACCGGCATTCCGGTATCCTGACATATAGCCAGCTTCTCTCTTTTGGCGACTAAAGCATTCTTAATGATTGCCTCAATGATTTTCTTAGCCCGTTTATCATTTTCTTTTTTATAAGCGGCTTTTAAAGCTTGCAAAACATCATTCCTTAAAACTTGGTTAGCCCGAATAGATAATTCGGCAACAGTTTCTGTAATTTTAGATGCTCGGATTTCTCTCATTTACGATTATACTCCCTGATTACTGTTGTTTTTATTCCGCCGCGGGGATTAAATTCCGCTACAATCTTTGCCCAGCGCGGCTTGCTGGCAGCGACAAAATCTTCCAGCATTCTATTTGTTAAATGCTCATGAAATATGCCGATATTCCGGAAAAAAATAGAGTACATCTTAAAAGACTTTAATTCTATGCAGTATCTATCCGGAGAGTACTCTATTTTTATGTTAGCAAAATCCGGCAAGCCGGTCTTAGGGCAAATACAGGTAAATTCCGGTACATCAAGAGAGATCACGTAGGATCTATCTTGATACTGATTTTTCCAAACTTCAATCTTCGGGGTTTTAAGCGCCCTTATTTTACTTTGCAATCCTTCATAACTGGATTTATTCTTCATTTTATCCTCAATTCCTTATGTATTTGCGTAATTATACAAGCAGTAATATTCTCTTTGTAACAGATATCTTTAAAATTTTCTAATTTCTGTTGTATTGAAATACTGCTGGCGTTACTGTCCGGCTGTAAAATAAGGATCGTGCTCCTAATGGTATTCTTGATCAAATTTAAGCCCTCCCGCAAATCATCCTCCTTTGTGCAATCGCAGATTACTACTTTTAGAAATAATTCTTTACGACAGGCAATCTCTAAAAATACCTTATGCACATCCCAAAAATTATTTAAACCGGTTGAGCTAGGCAGTTTAAGATCCATCGCAACAATATGGATATCATCTATTACTTCCCTCAAAGCATCAGGGAGTGTCCCGTTGGTCTCAAGGTAATTCTTTAAGTTATTCTTTTGGGTTAATTTTAATACCTCCTTCAGGAAATCCTTCTGAAGAAGCGGTTCTCCCCCGGTAAAAGAAACTGAATGATATTTACCGCGGTACATTTTTAATTCTTTAACTAATTCCTCGGCTTCATATTCCATAAAACTATCCAGCTGGGTATCGCAATAGCGGCATTGAAGATTGCAGCCGAAGAAGCGGACAAAGATCTGCCTCTCTCCTAAATACAGGCCCTCTCCTTGAATACTATCAAAAATCTCGCTAATTTTACCTTTTAACATAGGGCTTTATCGATTAATCCGGCTTCCTTAAAACCTTTTCTGCGATAATAACAGCTGTCGCATTTACCGCAGGGCTTTTCCCCGCCTGCATAACAAGACCAGGTCTGGTTAAACGGAACATTAAGTTTAGCGCCTATTTTTATAATCTCCGACTTTCGCTTGTAAAGAAGCGGAGCCTTGATTACTATGCTACTGTTTTCTACCCCGGCTTTAGTCCCTTTTCCTGCCATAGCGCCAAATGCCTTCAGGAATTCCGGCCGGCAATCCGGATAACCGGAATAATCCTGGGTATGAGCGCCGATAAATATTGCCCGCGCTGCGATTGCCTCGGCATAAGAAAGAGCAAAACTTAGAAAGATTATATTGCGCCCGGGAACATAAGTAGAGGGGACTTTATCCCCTAAAAGAGAAGAACCTCCCCATGGCAAATTAATCTTTAAAACTTTACAAGAACAACCTGTTTTCTTTACTATTTTCTTTGCACTTTCAATTTCCTTACGGTGACGCTGGCCATAATCAAAAACCAAGCAATGGCAGTTAAATCCCTGTTTCTTGGCGATATATAAAGTTACGGCTGAATCCAAACCGCCAGAGAGCAAAACTATTGCCTTCTTCTTAATCCCCATAATAAGTAGCTGAGGAATTTTCTGATTCCCAGACTGTTACTGACTTAAGCCCTTTAATTTTAGGTTTAAGTTGATCAAAAATATATTTGGCGATATTCTCAGAGGTAGGATTAATTTTTTTAAAATTCTCGATCCTATTTAAATATTTATGGTCTAATCTTTCTAATATGCAGGATAATTTTGCTTTTAAAATTTTAAAATCCATAACCATCCCGATTTTATCTAATTTCTTACTGGCAACCGCTACTTCCACCTTCCAATTGTGGCCATGCAACTCTTCGCATTTTCCTTTATAACCTCTTAAATTATGGGCGGAGCTGAAGCTGTCCTCAATCTTTATATTATACATTATTGACCTTTCTCACATTCTTTACTGCCTTACCTAAGAACCTCTGGGCCAAACCCTGAAACCATTCCGGATTATCGCTGACAAAAAATTCATGCCTACCTTTACCTTTTTTATTCAGCAGGTTTTCATTAGTTAAAATTTTATTTACTTCAATGGCTACCTGCTTGGCTGAATCTATCAAGATAACATTCTTACCCATAATTTCTTTAATCACCGGCTTAAACAAAGGATAATGGGTGCAACCTAAAATCAGCGTATCTACTCCGGCTCTCTTTAATGGCTTAAGATATTGCTTAGCTACAGTCAAAACTACATCGC
>JAPLLQ010000115.1 GCA_026387485.1 Candidatus Omnitrophota bacterium
TATTCAATTCATGTTTTACCGACTCCTGTTTCTCCAATGCCTGCTTGGCTAATTTAATTAATTTATGGTCTAGAACTCCATTTATCCCGTGATCCTGTTTTATGGTATAACGGCTATCGGTATCCCGGGAAAATCTTGGTTTATAAAGGATGTGGGAAAAATTTATATCTTTGGCCTTGGAAGGCAGAATATTTTTATCCACCTCAAGCAGGTCAGTGCGGCCGACCATCTCATCAATGCTCCTTAGGCCTAATGAACTCATAATTAAACGCAGCTCATTAGCCACGAAATGAAAATAATTAATGATATATTCCGGCTTACCATTAAACCTGCTCTCTAAAAGCTCATCCTGAGTAGCTATTCCCACTGAACAGTTATTCAAATTACAGTGCCTGAGCATCACACAGCCTAAGACAATTAAAATACCGGTAGCAAAACCAAATTCTTCCGCACCCAATAACGCGGCAATCGCCACATCCCGGCCAGTACGCATCTGTCCGTCAACCTGAAGCCTGACTCTACTCCTTAAGTTATTTATAAGCAGGGTCTGCTGGGTTTCAGAAAGGCCTAATTCCCAGGGAAGCCCGGCGTGTTTAATTGAACTTAAAGGAGACGCGCCTGTTCCTCCATCCCCACCTGAAATAAGGATCATATCAGCATGCCCCTTAACAACCCCGGCGGCAACCGTACCTACACCAATCTCCGAGACTAACTTAACACTGATCCGGGCCTTAGGATTAACATTCTTTAAATCAAAGATAAGCTGGGCTAAATCCTCAATGGAATAAATATCATGGTGAGGAGGAGGAGAAATCAGAGTTACTCCCGGGGTAGTGCAGCGGGTCTGGGCGATAGTTAAGCTCACTTTATGGCCGGGGAGCTGTCCGCCCTCACCCGGCTTTGCTCCTTGAGCAATCTTAATTTGTATCTCATCAGCATTAACCAGGTAATTCGTAGTTACTCCGAACCTTCCTGAAGCAATCTGTTTGATCGCGCTGCGCTTAGAATCTCCGTTTGCCAAAGGAATAAAACGTAGAGGATCCTCTCCACCCTCGCCTGTATTAGACTTTCCGCCCAAGCGGTTCATCGCGATAGCGGTTGTTTCATGCGCAGAGCGTGAAATAGAACCAAAACTCATTGCTCCGGTAGCAAAACGTTTAACGATCTCCTCAACCGGTTCAACTTCTGTAAGCGGTATAGGATTAGATTTTCTAAATTTAAAAAGGCTACGCAGAGTAACCGGTTGTTTAGATTGATCATTGATAATGCTAGTAAAATCCTGATAGCGTTTAGAATCATTATTACGCACCGCATCCTGTAAAGCGCTAATACTTTCAGGATTCCAAAGATGAAACTCGCCATCCTTCTTCCATTGATAGAGGCCTCCGCTAGCTAGATACTCTGCATCTAACCCAAAAAATGCTTCTTTATGCCGCGATAATGTCTCTTCAATAATAATATCCAAAGATGCGCCATCAATCCTTGAAGCTGTGCCGGTAAAATATTTCTCCACCAAATCTTCTCCTAATCCCACTGCTTCAAAGATCTGAGCGCCCCGGTAACTTTGTAAAGTTGAAATACCCATCTTGGAGAGGACCTTTAAGATCCCTTTATTCATTGCTTTAATATAATTATATTGAACTTTTCCCAAGTCCGGTTTTAGCTCTTCTGTGCTAACTAAGGATTCTACTGCCTTAAATGCCAGATAAGGATTAACACAATCTGCGCCATAGCCGAATAAAAGTGCGAAATGGTGCACCTCTCTTGGTTCAGCGCTCTCTAAAATTATACTAATCCGGGTACGCAGGGCCTTACGCACCAACTCCTGATGCACTGCAGAGACTGCCAGGAGGCTGGGTATAGCGGCATAATTTTTATTTACACCCCGATCGCTTAAGATAATAAAAGTGTAGCCTTCTTTTATAGCTAAGGTTGCCTGACGACAGATTCTATCTAATGCCTGCTTAAAATTTCTTTTTAGCGATACCTTTGCGCCGCGGGAGGAGAAAAGTAAGGATATGGTTTTAGTCCTAAAACCATTTTTATGGATATTCCGGATTATCTCTAGCTCTTCATTGGTAAGCAAGGGCTGTCTAACTAATAGCTTGTGCACATGGCCGGGTGTCTCCTCTAAAATATTTTTTTCCGGGCCAAGATAAGTCTGAAGGCTCATCACCAGTTCCTCACGGATAGGGTCAATCGCCGGATTAGTAACCTGAGCAAATAACTGCTTAAAATAAGTAAAAAGAAGCTGCGGCTTATGGGAAAGGAACGCGTGAGGAGTATCGTTCCCCATTGAACCCACCGGCTCCTGAGCAGTATCAGCCATAGGCTTAATAATCATTTTTAGATCTTCGCGGGTATAGCCAAAAGCCTTAAGAAGCTGCAAATTACCGCTTCCCTCCCGAGATTCTGATACTTTGATATTCTGGTATTCCTTTTTGATCTTATCTAATTCTAAAATATTCTCTCTAACCCAATCCTGATATGGCTGGCTTTGGCTGATTTCTTTTTTTACTCTAGTATCATCAATGACCGAACCAGTATCAGTATCAATAAAGAAAATTTTTCCCGGCTCAAGCCTGCCTGAAACAAGGATATCTCTTGGCGAGATATCTAAAACTCCGGCTTCAGATGCCATCACTACAAAATCGTTCTTGGTAATAATATACCTGCAGGGCCGTAAGCCATTACGATCCAAGACCGCCGCGATACGGGTACCGTCAGTAAAAACAATTGCTGCCGGGCCATCCCAGGGTTCCATAAGACAGGTATGATATTGGTAAAATGCCTTTAATTTTTCATCCATAAGGCTATTCTCTTCCCAGGCAGCTGGTATAAGCATAGACATAGCATGAGCTAGGGGCCTACCAGATAAAGAAAGTAATTCAAAGACATTATCAATAGCTGCTGAATCACTTCCATTGGGGAGAATCACCGGTAAAATCTTCTTTAAATCTTTAGCGAATAGTCTGCTTTTTAGCAGGCCTTCCCGGCTACGCATCCAATTAATATTCCCTCTTAAAGTATTTATTTCGCCATTATGGGCGATAAATCTAAATGGCTGGGATAAGTCCCAAGTGGGAAAGGTGTTGGTGGAATAGCGCGAATGGACTAAAGCCAGACTACTCCTTAGGGAATCGTCTCTTAAGTCCGTAAAAAACTTATCCAGCTGATCAGGCATTAGCAGGCCTTTATAGATTAAAGTCCGGCTGGATAAATTAGTAATATAAAAATATTTTTTCTGTTTTAATCCTGATGAGCGGATTTTATTCTCAACCAGCTTTCTGATAATATAGAGTTTACGTTCAAAATCCAGCTCCTCTTTCATATCTTGACTTTTGGCAATAAATACCTGCTCGATTACCGGCTGGGTATCTTTAGCAGTCTTACCTATATCAGAATCATCCACAGGAACCCTGCGCCAACCAAGCAGCCTTTGTTTCTGGCTATGAATAATCTTGGCAAATATATTCTTGCATAATTCACGCTCGCTATTATCCGTAGGTAAAAATACTAAGCCTGCGCCATATTCACAGGCTGGGGGCAAATTGATCCCTTCCATTTTACATACCTTAAATAGAAATTCATGCGGGAGTTGGATTAAGATTCCTGCGCCATCTCCGGTCTTAGGGTCGGCGCCGGTTGCTCCGCGGTGAGCCAGACGGCTTAAGACCTCTAAGCCCTGCTGGATAATCTCATTAGACTTTTTACCTTTAATATTACAAACAAAGCCCACCCCGCAGGAATCATGTTCAAACTGCGGATCATAAAGCCCCTGTTTCTCAGGAAGACGTTTATATCTCATTGGATTTTCCATTTATTTATATCAATACCTAACTTTCTTATCTTGGCGCGCATGGTATTACGGTTAATCCCTAAAATCCGCGCGGCCTTAAGCTGGTTGCCCTCGGTGCGCTGCAAAATATCCTCAAGCAAAGGTTTTTCAATTGCCTCAACTACGGCCTTATAAACCAACCCTTCTTTATCTGCCAAAAACGTCTCTTCCAGCTCTAAAACTTTGTTTTTTATATCCATATCTGCCTAAATTTTAATCAGCGTTACAAACAAAAAAAGCGTTCATCTTAACCGATTTATCGGCTTTAATGAACGCCTCTGTTCTATCTTTAAATTTAAAGCACCTACACTGTGCTTACTATATCTCTCTACTCATACAAGTAGAAACCTAACCCTCCTGGTAACCTTTTTTCTTACTTTATAAAGAGCATCTCCCGATACTTAGGTAAGTCCCAGGCATCGTCAGAAACCACGCACTCAAGCTCATCCACATGCTTTCTAATATGCTCCATCAATGGCCTTAGGTCATTGAAGTAAATTTCAGCGCGTTTCTCATTACTAACCTTACTAGCTTTCTCAAGAAGATTAACCATCTCAGCTGTATTGTGCCTGACAAAATAAATTTTGTTTACTATCTCACTTAAGTGTTCCTTCTTATCTTTTAGCGCTGCCGGATCCACACTTAATCCAGCTGACTCCATCAACCTAACTATTTCATCAAGCGTTCTGGCGAGAAGCTTCTCATATTTATATCCTGCTGGTACGACCGAAGCGTTAACCATTTCATTCAAGGTATTAGCCTCTATCTCCAGAGTCAGATTATACATATGGATCCAGATGTGATAGCGGGCAATCAGCTCTTCCCTGGAAAATACCTTGTATTTTTCAAAGAGCTGAATATTCTTCTCCTTGGACAAGGCCTCAAGCGCTTCATAGGTTGCCGCAACATTCGGCAGGCCTCTCTTCTGGGCTTCTTTCAACCACTCCTCGTCATAGTTATTCCCTTCAAAACGTATATCTTTTGTCTCCTTAATAACTGAACTTATAACTTTAAGCACCGCAGAATTAAAATCCTTTCCAGTTAAAGTAACTTTCCTGATTTCGCTAGAAACATAATCCAAACTCTCAGCGATTATAGTATTTATCACAGCAATAGGAGTAGAAATATTCTGCGATGAGCCTACGGCGCGGAATTCAAACTTGGCACCGGTAAAAGCAAAAGGAGAAGTGCGATTCCTATCTGTAGCATCTTTATTAAACTTGGGCAACCGCGCAATACCTAAATCAATAATATCGCGCTTGGATACTTTAGCCTTAACACCATTCTCCAACATATCTAGAACTTTAGTCAACTGTTCACCTAAAAATACGCTGATAATTGCCGGAGGAGCTTCATTAGCACCTAAACGATGTTCATTTCCTGCCATAGCTACAGATGCGCGTAGAAGATCAGCATGTAGATATACCGCACGCAAAACCGCTACTAGCACTGTTAAAAACTGCAAATTCCCTTCTGGGGTCTCACCCGGATTTAACAGATTATTACCTTTATCATCAGCCAAAGACCAATTAAGATGCTTACCGCTTCCGTTTATACCAGCGAATGGTTTCTCGTGTAGAAGACAAACCAAATCATGCCTTAATGCCACCTTCTTCATCAACTCCATTAACAACTGATTGTGATCGGCGGCAATATTGGACTCTTCAAAAACAGGGGCAAATTCGTATTGATGCGGAGCAACCTCATTGTGCCTGGTCATAAGAGGTATTCCTAATTTATATGCTTCCACTGCTACGTCAAACATAAAATTCAACGCCCGCTCTTTGATGGTGCCTAGGTATTGATCTTCGAGCTGTTGTCCTTTAGGAGATGGAGCGCCTATTAACGTGCGCCCGGTCAATAATAAATCCTGCCTTAAGTCGTAATAATTTTTATCAATAAGGAAATATTCCTGTTCCGGACCGCAGGTTGAGAAGACTTTTTTTACATCCTTATGACCAAAAAGTTTTAATAACCCTGCTGCTGCTCTGTTCAATGCTTCATCAGAACGTAGGAGCGGGAGTTTTTTATCTAATGCTTCTCCGTGATAGGAAATAAATATTGTGGGGATACAGAGGGTTTTACCCAAGGCGCTCTCAATAATAAATGCGGGGCTGGAAGGATCCCAGGCAGTGTAACCGCGTGCTTCAAATGTCGCCCGAATTCCACCTGAAGGAAAACTTGAGGCATCGGGTTCACCCTGGATTAATTTATTTCCGGAGAATTTCTCAATTACTTTACCCGGGCCGGTAATCGAAATAAAACTATCATGTTTCTCGGCAGTCAGGCCGGTCATTGGCTGAAACCAATGCGTATAATAAGTTGCGCCTTTTGCCATAGCCCATTCCTTCATAGCATCGGCAATCTCATTCGCCTGCTCTAAAGAGATAGTTCTACCTTCATTCATCCAGGCCTTAAACGCAGCAAAAGTGGATTTGGAGATATGCTTACGCATTGTCTCCGTGCTAAAGGTATTTTCCCCGAAATAGCTGGAAACTTTCTTAGGCAAGCTAACCTTATCTAATTCTACGCTTTTAATCTTAAATAAAACCTTCTGCCTTATACTCATCTCTTCCTCCTTGCCCACAAGGGCACACCCGCGCAATTCCTTATAAGCGCGGGGTGCTATTTAAAATTGTTAATATATTCTACCACAACCTAAAAAAAATAAAAGGGGCATTCTTTCCATGTAAAAGAACGCCTCTGTTCCTCTACTTACAAGTAAAAACTAATCTTAGCTGGTAACCTTCTTTTATCCTATGGCATCTGGGCCACGCTCTTCGGTGCGGATACGAATACATTCTTTTAAATCAAGAATGAATATCTTGCCATTGCCAATCTCATCGCTTCGGGCTCCCTTTATAATTGCCTTGACCGTTGGCTCAAGATAATTATCATTCACCGCTATCTCCAATCTGATTTTACGCAGAAGGTTACCGCTTTCTTTTGCTCCACGGTAAATTTCAGTTACACCTTTCTGCCGGCCATGGCCTAAGACCTCGCTTACCGTAATCAAATTTACCTCAGCCTCATAAAGCCTCTCCTTAACTTCTTCCAGCCTATCCGGCTGAATTATCGCAATCACTAATTTCATATTGTCCTCCGATTTTTCTCGCTATTTAAAATCTAAAAAATCGTCCCGAGTATCTTGTTTTTACAATTCGATTACGATGGACTACTCTAATACCGTGTACGCCCGTTCATGATGCTGAGTAAGATCAAGGCCCATAGCTTCCTCTTGATCATTCACCCGTACGCCAATAAAAAGATCAACCACCTTATAAATAACCACCGTAACTACAGCTGAATATACCAGGGTAGCCAAAACCGCTGCTGACTGCACTAATAGCTGTTTGGGATTACCGAAGAATAAACCATTCGCCCCAGATGAATTAACTACCTTAGAAGCAAATAGGCCCGTGGCTAATGCGCCCCAGATACCTCCGACACAATGCACCCCAAAGGCATCCAAGGCATCATCATAACCTAATTTTGGTTTAATCACAGTAACCGCGATAAAACAGAATACACTGACTAACGCCCCTATAATTATCGCCGGAATAACACTTACAAAACCAGCAGCCGGGGTAATTGCGACTAACCCGGCTACTGCTCCGGAACAGGCTCCGAATATTGTCGGCTTGCCATTACGCATCCACTCAATAAATGCCCAGCTTAAGCCCGCGGCTGCAGCTGCGCTGTTAGTAACTACAAAAGCATTGACTGCCAAACCATTGGCTGCCAAGGCACTGCCAGCATTAAAACCAAACCAACCAAACCAAAGTAACCCTGTGCCCAAAACCACAAATGGCATATTATGTGGTATAGGCACATTCTTTTCCAAATTCCTTCTTTTACCTATTAATAAAGCAATCATTAAAGCAGCGATACCGGCATTAATATGTACTACTGTTCCGCCGGCAAAATCTAATGCGCCTAGATTACGCAGCCATCCGCCTATCCCCCATACCCAATGGCAGACCGGGTCATAAACAAAAGTTGACCATAATAGCATAATAGCTATAAATGCCGAGAATTTCATTCTTCCGGCAAAAGCACCCAATATAAGCGCTGGGGTAATTATAGCAAACATCGCTTGAAAAATCATAAACGCCTGATGCGGAATTGTTCCGGCATAATCTGTATAGGGTTCTAACCCGACGCCGGCTAATCCCATCCATTTTAACCCTCCCCAAAATCCGGATTGCGGAGCAAAAGAAAGGCTATAACCATATACCACCCACTGTACGCTAACTAAGCAGATGAGAATGAAACACTGCATAAGAATACTTAAGACATTCTTCTTCCTGACCATCCCTCCGTAAAAGAACGCTAATCCCGGGGTCATCAACAATACCAATGCTGATGAGATTAAAACCCACGCTGTATCGCCAGAATTCATCTCTTCCTCCTCTTTTATTACTTTATTAAAAACAAAAAAAGAGCGCTCTTATTACAAGAACGCTCTTGTGATTTACTGCACCACCTATGTGCCCGGCCCCATTCTACGGGATTTTACAACTTTACAAGTAAAGAAATTTACCTTTTGGTAACTATTTTAATTTAAATCTGTATACTTTTGGCATTTCTCCCTAATTCTAGCTATCAGCTTTACTACCATCACATGAGAAATACCTAACTTCCGGCCGATTTCTCTGGTAGTCAAACCGTCCTTTAAAAAATAAAGCATCCTTTTCTCCCGGGGGTCAAAGCCGTTATTAAGAATTGTTTCATTTAAAAGCTTAATGTTTAAAGAATCGCGCAAATCCTGAGTAGACTCAACCTTTAAAGTAAATTCTCCTCTGCCGCCCACCCCTTCTTCATTACTGATTAGAGCTTCCAAACTGAATGTATTTGATTTCACCTTGGTTTTACGAATATAGTTTTTAAGATGGAAATAGCATCCCTGCAGAATATAGCTATCCGTCTTATCTTTCAGCTTACCGGAATTAAAATCCTGCCACAGCCGGATCAAGGCTTCCTGAAACAAATCTTCATCATTAAAAAAGGAGTGATACCCGTTTAACTTATAGGTTATCCTTTTTAAGGTCGGGGATAATCTTCTTACTAATCCTTCAAAATGCATTTTCTCACCTTTAAAGACAAAGGCGGCTTTTCTTATCCTTAGTCGGAATAAAAAAAAGACGCCTTTGTCCTTTACCTATATCTCTACTTTAAGCCTTAGCCAAAATACGTTGTTTCTTGTGCGCGGCTTTCTCGGCTTCCTCGTTACTAAACTCCTCGCATTCTAAAACCGGGAATTTCCGCGCGAAGATGCAGCTCTTATCATTTTTGCAACTTAAGCATAAACCTTTGCTTAACATGGCTTACCTCCCTACTCCTACTCTTACTCTCTTCGGAGCGAAATTGTTCCTCACCGCGACTTTAACATAAGGTATTCCGGATACTTGAGCAGCTTCTTCAGTCAAAGTCATAAGGTCTTGGCGGGAGATCGTGCTTAACCTAAAATTCCTGCTTCCGGCCATTAACTGCTGCAATCCAACCCTAATCTTCTGGGCAAAGGAATATATGCCTACTGCGCCCAAGGGAATATCTTTCATATCCTTGCCGAACCTATCTAACAACTCTTCATAGTAAACGAATATCTCTTTCTCTGTTTTACCATACTCCGAAATGGTTGCCGGAAGATTGCCATCCTTAAGCCAATTGGCGATATTTTTGCCAACCATACCGGGAATCATCAGGGCCCTACCCATACATACGGCCTTAACATAAGGCGCGCCCATCGCTATTACTTTAAATACATGGTCTTCAGCAGAAAACCCTCCGGCAATAGCAATATCCGGAATACGCATACCTTGAACTGCCAGTTTCTCGCAGAATTCATAAGTCAACGCCTCCAGATAAAATGTAGGTATACCCCACTCCTCCATCATCCTCCATGGGCTCATTCCTGTCCCTCCGGGAGCGCCGTCTATAGTCAAAAGGTCAATCTTAGCCAAGGATGAATATTTAATTGCCATAGCTAATTCGCGCATAGAATAAGCACCGGTCTTTAAGGTAATTCTTTTAAAGCCAAGATCCCTTAAACGTTTAACTTCGGCTAAGAACGATTCTTCAGAAACAAATCCCAAACGGGAATGCCGCTCAAATTCTTTAATCGCGCCGTCTTTAAATGCTTTTTGGGTTGCTTCAATAGAGGGATCCGGCGTTACGATATACCCGCGCTTCCTTAACTCTAAGGCTCTCTCTAAACTTTTTACCTTTATCTCGCCGCCGATACATTTTGCACCCTGCCCCCATTTCAGTTCTATTGTCTTAAGATCATGCTTTTTCCTCACATATTCAGCTACGCCTAAACGGGTATCTTCGACATTCATCTGAACCAAAATTTCGCCATAGCCGTTATGGAACCTTTTATAAACTTCTATACGCCGGTCCATCTCCGGAGAACTTTTAATTTTGCCATTCTTATCCAGTTCTAACCCCGGATCAATACCGCAGACATTCTCTCCGCAAACTAAAGTAACGCCGGAGATAGCCGCGCCCACGGCAAAATGTTCCCAGTTTTTCCGGGCAATCTCAGTAGAGCCAAGCGCACCGGTAAAAATGGGAAGTTTCATTTTAACCTTGGAATCCCAGCCATACTCTGTTTCGGTATTTACGTCAGGAAATTTGGTATTATCGGGATTTCCTTCTGCTTTTTCAGGCAACCCCTTGGCACCTAAAGCATATCCCTGGATATTAAAATGCGAATAATCAACCGGATAATTTTTATCCGCACCGGCAGTAATATCGCCGAAAGGCCCGGGATAAATCACCTCTCTGCCCCTAAAAGTCGCCTTAAAAATTTCACAATTCCCCCGGCATCCATCCACACATCGGGAACAAATTCCTGAACCCGGAACTACATTCTTGGAACGGTTAAACGTCCCAGTTGCGTCATTTGCATTCGGCCTTTCCAAATTCATCTTTCCACTCCTCCTTTTCTTACTTTGCTCACCCTTTCTCTATTCCCGACCACGGGATTAGGCCAACTTAGGCCTGTGAGCCTGTGAACTCTTTACCCCTGTCAGCTGCTTCATATCAGCTGCTAAGATAATCGCCTCGGCAACTTCGCGCATAGTCTTACGATTATCCATACTATATTTCCTGATCTTTAAATAAGCTTCCTCTTCCGTCAGGTTTTCGTCATGCATCAAAATGCCCTTAGCCCGCTCTATTTTTTTACGAGTCTCTAGCTCCTCCTGGATGATTTTACTCTTTACCAGAAGTTCGGTATTCTCTATCGCTACTGCTGCCTGACTGGCAATAGAAGTTAAAATCTCAATCTCTGTTTCGCTGAAATCATGGGGCCTAGAAGTATAACAATTTATAACCCCAATCGGCTTCCCCTTTACTGCCAGAGGAACACAGAGCAAAGAACAAAGACCTTGTTTTTTGGCAATATCCTGATACTTATATTCTTTCTCCTTGGTTACGTCCCTTACTGCTATCGCCTTATTCAACTGGGCAACCCTTCCGGCGACCCCCTCCCCGATTTTTAACGCTGGTTTCTTATTGTATTCCTCACTCATGCTCTGGGTAGCCCGGATAACTAATTCCCTGGTTTTTTCATCAATAAGCATTAAAGAACAGATATTTGAGTCCATCACCTCTGCAGTTACCGTAACTATTAAGCGCAAGATATCTTCCAAGTATAAATCCGAGGCTATGGCCTTACTTATTTTGGAGAGTGCTTTTATCTGTTCCTCAAAGAGTCTATTTTTTATCATGGCCTCACAAATAAAAAAGCGTTTTACACCGGATTTTGCCGGTATAAAACGCCATTGTTTAAAAAGAATTATTCCTGCTTAATAGCTAATCTTAGCTATTTTCTAAGGAACATTCCTTTATGCTTTTCGGACGTCGAAAAAAAGGGATAAAAAGAAAAAGGGCGTTTCTCTACGAAACGCCCTTGTCCCTTCATAAGAGCACCAACCTTGTGCCCTATGTATTAAAATATAACATATTACTTTAGGCCTGTCAAGTTTTATTTAGACTAGACCCTGATCAATCATGGCATCCGCGACTTTAACAAACCCGGCAATATTGGCGCCGTTGACATAATTGATATAATTTCCCTCTTTGCCGTATTTAACGCACTGCTCATGGATAGCAATCATAATCCCGTGCAACTTCTTATCTACTTCCTCACGACTCCAGGATAACCTCATGCTATTCTGGCTCATCTCTAAACCAGAGGTAGCTACGCCGCCGGCATTAGAAGCCTTACCCGGGGCATATAAAATCTTGGCCTTCTGAAATACCTCAACCCCTTCCGGAGTAGTCGGCATATTTGCCCCTTCACCTACGGCAATACAACCATTCTTAATCAATGTTTTAGCATCATCGGCATTTATTTCGTTCTGGGTTGCACTAGGGAAGGCAATATCACACTCTACATCCCAAGGTTTTTTCCCCTCAAAATACTTGCAGTTAAATTCTTTAGCGCACTCCTTGATTCGGCCGCGCTTAACATTCTTCAGGTTCATTACACAATTAAGTTCTTTATGGTCAATACCACCTTCATCGTAAATATAACCATTGGAGTCAGAAACCGTTACTACCTTGGCGCCTAATTGAATTAACTTTTCCACGGTATATTGAGCGACATTACCTGAACCGGAAACCGCGCAAACCTTACCTTTAAGAGACTCGCCGCGGGTCTTAAGCATCTCTTCGACAAAATATACGCAGCCATAACCGGTTGCTTCCGGCCGAATCAAACTACCGCCCCAATTCAGGCCTTTTCCAGTTAATACTCCGGTAAATTCATTGCGCAGCCTCTTGTATTGGCCGAACATAAACCCGATCTCACGAGCGCCAACTCCGATATCTCCGGCAGGCACATCCGTATCTGCTCCGATATACTTTACTAATTCAGTCATAAAACTCTGACAAAAATGCATTACTTCATTATCTGATTTCCCCTTAGGATCAAAATCAGATCCGCCTTTACCTCCACCCATAGGAAGAGTGGTTAAGGCATTCTTAAAGACCTGCTCAAAAGCTAAGAATTTTAAAATACCTAAATTCACGCTGGGATGAAAACGCAGGCCGCCCTTATAAGGACCGATAGCACTATTCATCTGGATGCGGTATCCGCGGTTAACCTGAATCTCTCCTTTATCATTTAACCAGGGGACGCGGAACATCATCACCCGCTCCGGCTCAACCATTCTTTCCAAAATCTTGGCTTGCTGATATTTGGGGTTTTTCTCGATAAAATCCTCTAATGAATCAACTACCTCTTGCACTGCCTGATGAAATTCAACTTCACCGGGATTCTTGGCTATAACCTTACTCATAAACTCTTCGGCCTTCTTTGGCATACTTCCTCCTTTTGACTAACTTTGTCTCGGGTTAAATTCGCGCTCAAACATTGAACGCAACGCTACTTACATCTATTCCTCTAACAGGTAAGTGATAATTCCCTGGGCAGCTTTTTTACTCATCCCCATTGCCTCAATCACCGTCCCCTCGCCGCCAACAATATCACCTCCGGCAAAAACCCCTCTAATTGAAGTCTCCATAGTTTGCGCATCCACAACTAAATCGCCATACTGATCTACTTTTAATTCCGGAGTGGCTTTAGTTAAAATCTGATTTGCTTTCAGGCCTATGGCAACGATAGCTAAGTCACAATCTAATTCAAAATCGCTTCCCTTGATTTCTACCGGCCGGCTCCTGCCTGAACTATCCGGCTCACCCAGCTGGCATTGGAGGCACTTTAATTTACGCACTAAGCCGGAATCATCCCCAATGAACTCTTCGGGCTTGACTAATAATTGAAATTTTACCCCTTCTTCCTTAGCATGCTCAATCTCAAGCCTGCGCGCCGGCATCTCTACTTCAGTACGGCGGTAAAGAATAGTGGTATCGGGTTTGATTCCATTCATTACCTGTAGCCTTAAAGCAACCCGGGCTGAATCCATAGCTGTGTTTCCTCCGCCAATCACCACCATATGCTTACCTATATTCACCGGTGTGTGAGAGCGGGGAAATTTATAAGCTGACATCAGGTTGACTCGAGTCAGAAATTCATTGGCTGAATAAACATTGCAAAGGTTCTCTCCCCCTATCCCCAAAAAAGAAGGAATTCCTGCGCCTAAACCCAAAAATATCGCAGCATAACCTTCTTTAAATAACTCATCCAAAGACTTCGCCTTCCCTATAATAAAATTAGGAATTATATTTACTCCTAATTTTTTCAGGTAATCTATCTCAAAATCCAAAACATCTCTGGGTATCCTAAAAGGCGGGATTCCATAACGTAAAACCCCGCCGGAATTATGCAGGCCTTCAAAGACCGTAACCTTAATTCCCTTTCTGGCTAATTCTCCGGCGCAGCATAATCCTGCCGGTCCGGAGCCTACAACCGCTATCTTTATTTTAGAAACTCTGAGATCTTTCTCTACCTTAGGTTCAAGATTATTACGCATCCCGTAATCGCCGATAAATCTCTCTAGAAAATGTATATTTATTGCTTCCTTGGACGCAAAGACAGAACCCTTTTTCGTGAAGACGCAGGCCTTCCGGCATTGGTACTCGGCCGGGCATACCCGGCCGCATATTGAAGGAAAATTATTCTTCTCTCGTATGGTTGCGAAGGCGGCGGAATAATCTTTTTTGGTTATAACAAAGAAGGAAAATTATTTTTTTCTCTTATAGTAAAATAGGCGGTCTTATAATCTTTTTTAGTTAATTCCCCGATAAACTTCTTTATATCTATTCCAACAGGACAACCGGAAATACAGGTAGGATTTTTACACTGCAGGCAGCGAGCTGCCTCGGTAAGGGCCTCCTCTTCATTATAACCTAAGACCACTTCCTCAAAATTACCCGCTCTTTTTAAGGCTTCGGCTTCTTTTACTTTTACCGCTTCTTTTTTCATCTCTATTTAATTAAATCGCTAATCTACAGATATGTTTTTCCTGCTCAGTATAAACCCGGTTTCTTTTAACCAGCTCTTCCCAATCTACT
Source organism: Candidatus Omnitrophota bacterium (assembly GCA_026387485.1). GTDB lineage: Bacteria > Omnitrophota > Gorgyraeia > Gygaellales > Profunditerraquicolaceae > JAPLLQ01. Next base: position 14,825 of record JAPLLQ010000115.1, read on the forward strand.
AAATGCCCATCGAATTCCGGGCCATCTACACAGCTAAATTGGGTTTTTCCGGCAACCGTTACCCGACAGCAGCCGCACATCCCGGTTCCATCAACCATGATCGGATTAAGCGAAACAATCGTCTTTACCGAATAACCCCTGGTTACTGCGGCGACCTTCTTCATCATCGGAATCGGGCCTACGGCATAGACTATCGCATATTTATCTTGCTTTAAAAGTTCATCCAACACATCTGTGGTAAAACCTTTTCTGCCGTATGAACCGTCATCAGTAGTAATATAAAACTGATCCGATGTATCTTTAAGCTCATTCTCTAAAATCAATAATTCTTTGTTTCTTGCCCCTAAAATAGTGGTAACTTGATTACCTATCTTTTTTAATGCTTTAGCTACCGGATAGATCTCGGCAATCCCCACTCCTCCGCCAACTAAAATAACTCTTCCGCAGGCCAGAGGGCCGTGGTTTGGCTTCACATAGCCAAAGCCATAATTTTTAATCTCGGTAGCATGCCCTAAAGGCCCGACTAAAGCATAGAGAGAATCACCGATTTCTAACTTACCAAGAAGTTTAGTAGTCAGCCCCAATTCCTGAAGGATAATGATAATCGTACCTTTATCCTTATCCGCATCTACCACGGTCAAGGGAATCCTTTCTCCCTCTTTAATAGCCATAATCACCACAAATTGGCCGGGCTGGGCCTTTCGAGCAATATCAGGGCTAAGGATCTTTAGTTCAGTTACCCGGGTATCTTGGGTATCTACCAATACTCTTTTATCTACAATTTTCATATCTTTCCTTAAAAAAACGAAAAAATAGCGCCCTCTCTTTAGCGACAGAATAAGCCGTTAAAGAAAGGACGCCTTTGTCCTGTCTTTTAAAATATAGACAATAATACCATAAAAAGTTAGCCTGTCAAGAGCTTATTGCTTAAAAATTAGGCAGGTTTCCTACTCCTAATCTCCTTGGCAAGAATTATGGCTTCAGCTACCTCGCGCATAGATTTACGGCTATTCATACTCTGCTTCTGAATTAGCCTATAAGCTTCAGCAGGTAGAATATTGGCATCCTGGGCAAGTATATCCCGGGCTCTTTCAACAAGTTTACGGGTAGTCAGGGCCTCTTCAGCACTCTTGACTCTCAAATCCAACTCGGCATTCTCAATGGCTAAGGCTGCCTGATTAGCTAAAGTAGTGAGCAGGGATAATTCATTCTTACTAAATTCATGTTTTTTAGAGGTGTAACAATTAAGCACGCCGATTACCCTCCCCTTTACTGCCAAAGGAACGCAAGCTAAAGAAACCAGACTTTCTTTTTTAGCAATATCCCGGTTTAGATAACGAGGGTCTTCCCGTAAATCTAAAACGCAAATCAGTTTATTATCCCGGGCAACTATTCCAGCAATACCCTCACCTAATTTTATATTGGGTTTCTTATTATAAGCTTGGGAGATAGACTGGGTAGCATGCACCACCAGCTCTTTCTTCTCAGGATCAAGAAGCATAAGCGAGGATATTTTGGAATTCATAATCTCAGCAGTAACCTGAACCACCAGGCGCAAAAGCTCCTCCACATACATCCCGGAAGTAATTAAATTGGCGACTTTAGCTAAAGCCTCAATCTGCCTTACGTAAATTTCAAAGTTTTCTTTATTCTTTTTAGCCATATTATATCTTTTTTAAGAATCGTGCGATTCTATTCAAAGCTTCCTTTAAATTATCCATACTGGAAGCATAAGATATCCGGATATACCCTTCCCCCATCGAGCCAAAAGCTGTTCCCGGAACAACCGCGACCTTCTCCTTTTTTAACAACTGCTGGGAGAATTCCATTGAGGTTAAGCCGCTATTTTTTATACAGGGGAAGGCATAAAAAGCCCCCTCTGGCCTGAGGCATTTAAGCCCCAGATTATTTAATTCACTAACCACAAATTCTCTCCTGCGGTTATATTCCCGCTTCAGCTGCTCAACTGCCTTCCTACCGCTAACTAGAGCCTCGCATGCTGCCATCTGGCTGGTTATTGGAACGCACATAATTGTATATTGATGGATCTTAGTCATTGCCGCGATAATTTCTTTTGTTCCGCAAGCAAAACCCACCCG
>JAPLLQ010000107.1:0-3049 GCA_026387485.1 Candidatus Omnitrophota bacterium
TCATGGATATATCCCAACATTAATACTCCGGACAAAATCATTGCTGTGGGGTTAACTTTATTTAAACCCTTATATTTTGGAGCTGAACCATGCACTGCTTCAAAAACCGCTAGATTCTTCCCGAAATTTGCACCCGGGGCAATACCTAATCCTCCTGTAAGGCCGGCGCATAAATCCGAGAGAATATCGCCGTAAAGATTAGGCATAACCAAAAGCTCGTAATTGTGCGGTTTCTGAACCAACTGCATTGACATATTATCCACGATTGCCTCTTCAAAAATTATTTTTCCCGCGTATTCTTTTGCTACCTCCCTACCGATTTTCAAAAATAACCCGTCGGTAAATTTCATAATATTTGCTTTATGCACAAGAGAGTATTTTTCAATATCTAAAATAAGGTTTCTTGCAGCGGTTGAGCCGGCTTCAAATTCTATTCCGGCATAAAGGTCTTCGCTATTCTCCCGGATTATCACTAAGTCTATATCTTTATATAAACTTTTCACCCCAACATAGGTTTTAGCCGGGCGCACACAAGCATATAAGTCAAGGGCCTGCCTTATGGCAACATTTACCGAGCGAAAGCCCTCTCCTATTGGAGTAATAATCGGGCCCTTAAGGCAAACTTTATTCTTTTTTATGGAGTCTAAGACTTTTTGGGGAAGGAGTTCCCCAGTTTTTTCTTGGGCCTGTGTGCCGGCGAGAACCTCATCCCAGATAATTTTGACACCCGTAGCCTCAATACATCTTTTAGCTGCCAGGGTTACTTCTGGGCCGATTCCATCACCGGGAATAAGGGTTATTTTATGCGCCATTTCAAATTTTTAACTCTCCGTGTTTTTTGTAGTAATTAATTATCCCGCCTTCTTTTAATAATTCCTGCATAAAACCGGGGAAGGGTTTAATCTTAAGTTCAAGACCCAGGGTCACATTTTTAACTACTCCTTTATTTAAATCTACCTCTACCTGGTCATTCTCATTTATTTTATCCGTATCGGTTTCAATAAGTGCTAAACCTATATTAAAGGCATTACGGTAAAATATGCGAGCAAAACTCTTAGCCAATACAGCCACAAGCCCGGCCTCTTTAATTACTAAAGGAGCCTGCTCGCGTGAAGAGCCCATTCCAAAATTACTGCCGGCGATAAGTACAGATCTTCCCTGAGTTATCTTTTTAGCAAAATGAGGATCTATATCTTCCATTATATGTTTGGCTAGTTCATTAATGTCAGTTATAGCGAATTTATACCTTCCCGAAATAATAAAATCGGTATTTATATTATTGCCTAGTTTTATCGCTTTTCCCTCAAGATTCATAATTGTTTAAACTCCTCAGGGTTTTTAACCTTAGAAAGAGCAGTATCTAAAGTAATCAACCCCTGTTTGGTTAATTCCTTTAGGGATTTATCCATTGTTTTCATCCCGTATTGAGTGCCGGTCTGCATAAGCGTAGGTATCTGCTCAATCTCCTGCTCGCGAATAAGATTCCTTATACCGGATGTGCCAACCATAATTTCTGTTGCCAAGACCCGGCCTTTTCCTGAAGCATGCGGAAGCAATAACTGGGAGACTACTCCCTGAAGGCAATCAGCTAACTGAAGCTTTACCTGTTGCTGCTGATTTGAGGGAAAGACATCAATAATCCTTTCAATTGTCTGCGGCGCATCAGGAGTATGCAGGGTTGCTAAAACTAAATGTCCGGTTTCGGCAGCAGTTAAAGCCGTAGAAATAGTTTCTAAATCGCGCATCTCTCCGACTACGATAACGTTCGGGTCCTGACGCAAGGCACGCCTTAATGCTTCGGCGAACGAACGCGTATCAGAGTAAACCTCCCTTTGTTTAATAATACTTTTTATATTTTTGTGGAGAAACTCAATCGGATCCTCGATACATATCACCAGACAATCCCGTTCTTTATTAATCTGGTCAACCATTGTGGCTAAGGTAGTGGTTTTACCCATCCCGGTTGGCCCGGTAACTAAAACCAAGCCATTTGCTTTACGGGCAAGTTCGCTGATAATCGGCGGTAATCCAAGTCCTTCGATAGTGGGAATCTCTAAAGGAACACGCCTGAATGCCGCCTCTACTGAACCCCTCTGTATATGGATATTTACCCGGAAACGGTCTAACCCAGGGAGAGCAAGAGAGAAATCCAGCTCTAAATCTTTTTCAAATGCCTCTTTTTGCGGATTAGTAAGTAACCCGTAGATATGTTTCTTTAGCTCTTGTTTGTTTAGTGCCGCAAGGTCCGTGCGGCAGAGTTTTCCGTCTATGCGCAATACAGGAGGTTCGTTTTCGGTAATATGCAGGTCCGAAGCATTCCTTTCAATACACTGAAGAAGTAAATCTCTAATCTCCATAATAAACCTCCTTTTAAAGGAACTTTTTCGGGTCAGTAATACGTCCGCGAATCGCTGAAGCCGCTACTGTTGCCGGTGAAGCTAGGTATATAAAAGCATTGGGATTACCCATTCTACCTTTAAAATTCCTGTTTGCCGATGATATAACTATTTCTCCGTTACTAGGTACACCGTTGTGCGTACCTACGCAAGGCCCGCACCCCGGGGCTACGATTACTCCTCTGGCTTTAATAAAAATATCTATTAGCCCGAGTTTCAAAGCCTATAAATTTTACTCCCGAAGCAATCTTCCTGCCTTTTAATATTTTAGCAGCAATTTTTAAATCTTGCAATCGGCCATTAGTACAGGTACCTAAAAAAGCCTCATTGACCTTTATCTCTTTTAACTCTTTCGCCGGCTTTACGTTATCTACGCTATGCGGCATAGCTACCTGTGGAGAGAGTTTTGAAATATCAAATTCCATAACTTTCTCATATTTGGCGTCTTTATCCGCGGCTATCGTTTTTATTTTTGAGCTCTTTACCCCTTTAGATTTAAGCCAAGCTATAGTTATTTTATCAACCGGGAAAAACCCCACCTTAGCTCCCATTTCTACCACCATATTAGATATTGTAAAACGGCCGTCCATATCCAACTTATCAATTACCTCTCCATAAAATTCAACTGCCTTGTAAGTCGCGCCATCAGCTTT
>JAPLLQ010000107.1:3064-8117 GCA_026387485.1 Candidatus Omnitrophota bacterium
AGCAATAATATAAAGAATGATATCTTTGGCAAAGACGCCTTTTGATAACTTGCCCTTTACAATTATTTTTAAGCTTTCAGGTACTTTAAACCAGTTTCTTCCGCTAGCCAGGGTAACTGCTAAATCTGTAGAGCCTACGCCGGTAGAAAAACTAGCTAACGCGCCGTATGTGCAGGTATGGGAATCCGCGCCTAAAACTAAATCACCCGGAAGCACCTTGCCTGACTCAGGAATTACTTGATGACAAACCCCGCAGCCGATATCAAAAAGCTCTGTTTGGTAATCCCGGGCAAAGTTACGCATTTTTTTGTGCACCCGGGATACACCTTCGCTTGGCGAAGGCGCGCTATGGTCAATAACCATACAAAACCTAGTTTTTAGGGTTTTTAAACCCAGCTCTTTGACCCTATCAATAATAATCGAGCTGGTCCCATCTTGGCCAAAGGCCAAATCAACCGAACAAATCGCAAAATCTCCAGCACTTAAGTTCTTTCCAGCATGAGCGCTTAATATTTTTTCAGCAATCGTTTTTCCCATTATTTCTTTAAGAACTCCTGGAGCCTATCCATCCCTTTTTTCAATTGTTCAAGGCTTGTAGCAAAACTTATCCGGATATAATCATCCCGGCCAAAGCTGTCTCCCGGGATAAGGCTGACATATTTTTCATCAAGTAAACGGCTGGCAAATTCAGCAGATTTTAAATTAGTTTTACTGATATCGCAAAAGATATAAAAAGCGCCTTGAGGGACAACCGGGTTGATCGTTTCAATCGCTTTAAGCCTCTTAATACAGTAGTCTCTTCTCTCTTGGAATTGCCGGCGAATTTTTTCTGAAAATCCCGCGGGAGAATTTAAGGCTGCCACGGCTGCTTTCTGGGTAATAGAATTAGCATTAGAGGTAGAGTGGTCCTGAAACCTTGAGACTGCTTCAGCTATATTAAGGGGGGAGGCTAAATAACCCAAACGCCACCCGGTCATAGAATAACTTTTTGAAAAACCATTAATAGTGATGGTTAAATCGTAGATCTCTTTATTAAAACTTGCAATAGAGAAATGTTTTAAATCATCATAAATAAGTTTTTCGTAAATCTCGTCGCTAATTACGAAAATTTTATTTTTTACGCAAATTTCGGCAATCTTCCTTAATTCACTCTCCCTATAGACAGAACCGCTAGGGTTAGAAGGGCTATTTAAAATAAAAACCTTGGTTTTAGGGCTTAAATTGCTTTCTAAGTCTTCAGGTGTGATTTTAAAGGAATTTTCTCTCCGGGTTTGAATAAACTTCGGAGTACCTTCGCAAAGGTTAACCATCTCAGGGTAACTAACCCAATAAGGAGAAGGTATTAAAACTTCATCTTGGGGGTTAATTAAAACAAATAAAGTATTAAATATACTGTGCTTTGCCCCGCAAGAAACCACAATTTGATTACAGGCGTACTCTAAAGAGTTATCCTTTTTTAATTTTTGGCAGATTATTTCTTTTAGCTCTTGGGTACCGCTGGTAGGGGTATACTTGGTAAAGCCGGACTTTATTGCTTCAATCCCTGCATCCTTGATGAAGTTCGGAGTATCAAAATCCGGTTCTCCGGCAGCCAGATTAACAATATCAAAACCTTCGGATTCTAGCTTCTTGGCCTTTGAAACTATCGCCAATGTTCGAGAAGGGTTTATTTTCTTAAGACGGCTAGCTAATCTCGTATCCATTCGCATATCCGTACGGACTAAACGAATTTAAAGGGAATCACTTTTCTTTTTAAATATATTCTTTATTCCGCCTAAGAACTTTTTAGCCGGCTTTTTAGTAATCCAAGGTTTTTCTTTTACTAAGGTTACCGATTCAGGTTTTTTCTCTTCAGGGGACTTTTCTTTAATTAACCCGGCGGCTTCTTCGGCTTGATCAACTTTAGTTTCCTTTAATTTTTTAGGCTTCTTGGCTTGCTTGATTTTTTTCTCCGTCAGCTCAAAAATAACAACCTTGGCATTATCCCCCCTGCGCCTGCCTAAATTGATAATTCTGGTAAAACCACTGGCCCTTTTATTAAAACGCACTCCAATCTCGTTAAAAAGCAACGCCACCAGCTTATGATCGCCGAGCATCCTATAGGCCTCTCTTTTACCGCTAAGCGTGTTCTTTTTCGCCAAAGAAATAAGCCTCTCAACCAATGACCTGGCTGCCTTAGCTCTATCAAGCGTAGTTCGAATAGCCTGGTAAATCAGCACACTTCTGGCCAGGCTTTTTACAGTCGCTTCATGCCAACTGGTAAAACGATTTAATTGTAAACGCTTTTTACTATGTCTCATTGTTTTAAGCCTTCTTTATTTTTTTAGGATCTATCGGCATACCTAAAGTCAATCCCATGCCCATAAGCAGTTCTTTGATTTCAGTTAAGGACTTTTTTCCAAAATTCTTGAAGCTCAGCATCTCATCCTCGGATTTTTTCACCAGGTCAGCGATAATTTTAATTCCGGCTTCCCTTAGACAGTTAGAGCTGCGCACGGATAGTTCTAACTCCGAAATCGGTAATCTTAGTTTCTCGTACAAAACCGTCTCTTCCTTAGTCATCTCCGGCTCTTCTTCGGCGATATCCTCAGGCAGCTGCCCGAAATTAACAAAGATATCCAAGTGCCTCTGCAGGATATTGGAGGCGTACAAAAGCGCATCCTTAGGGCTAATTGCTCCGTTAGTGAATATTTCGATTATTAATTTGTCATAATCTGTTCTCTGTCCTACACGGGTATTCTCAACAAAATAATTAATCTTCTTTACCGGAGTAAATATCGCATCTACGGGTATCAGTCCGATTACCTTATCTTCTTTTTTGTTTAACTCTGCCGGGACATACCCTCGGCCACGCGAAACCTCCATTTCAATATTCAGTTTCACATCTTTAGTTAATGTAGCGATGAGCAAGTCAGGGTTAATGATTTCAATTGTCTCATCAACCTGAATATCCTTGGCCTTAATTACACCCTTGGAGTTTGCTTTAATGTATATCGTTTTAGGGATTTTAGAGTGGGAATTAATGACTAGGCTCTTTATATTCAGAATGATCTCCGGAATATCCTCTAATACTCCCGCAATTGCGGAAAATTCATGCTGAATCCCGGCTATCTTAATGCTGGTTACCGCGCTTCCCTCTATCGAAGAAAGAAGCACCCTTCTTAATGAATTACCGAGAGTAACCCCGTAACCTCTTTCAAAAGGCGCTGCGGAAAACTTTCCGTAGGTATTGGTATAGGTAGCTTCATCGCACTCTAATCGTTTTGGTAACTGAAAATCTCTCCATTTTATGCCCATCTATTCCTCCTAATTAAAACAGTAATAGTAAATATTACTAAAGCTTATTTTGAATACAACTCTACAATCAACTGCTCCTGAATCGGCTGCTGAATATCATCCTTCTCCGGAAGCCTTAATACTTTAGCGCTAAACCCTGCCAAATTAAACTCAAGCCAGCTGGGTACTGTTCTGTCTTTTGCAAGCTCCAGGTTCTCTTTGATTTTATTCAGCGCCTTCTCTTTGGCTTTGATCTGGACAAGGTCATCTTTTTCCACCAAAAAAGAAGGTATATTCACTCTTTTTGAGTTTACACAAATAAAATTATGGCGGACAATCTGACGGGCCTGCGCCCTTGAAATACCTAAACCCATCCTAAAAACCACATTATCCAGCCTTCTCTCCAGCAACTGTAAAAGTACCTTACCGGTTACACCCTTGGTTTTGGATGCGATTTTAAAATATCTGCGGAACTGTTTTTCCAAAACCCCGTAGATTCTTTTTACTTTTTGCTTTTCTTTTAACTGCAGGCCGTAATTAGAAAGCTTACTCCTTCTTTTAGTGCCTTTTCCGTGTTGGCCCGGCGGGTAAGGTCTTTTATTCGCTGGGCATTTTTCGGTTTGACATTTTGTGCCTTTAAGGAATAACTTCTCCCCTTGCCTGCGGCACAGCCTGCAAACTGCATCAATATAACGCGCCATAAACTATACTCTCCTTTTCTTCTTAGGACGACAACCATTATGAGGGATAGGAGTCACGTTATAATAAGCCCGGATGCCTGAAGCGCCCTGATCGCCGATTCCCTGCCAAACCCCGGCCCCTTGACCCGCACTTCCACTTCCTTAAGCCCGACTTCTTTTGCTTTTCTGGCAGCGTCAGTTGCCGCAATCTGAGCGGCAAAGGGCGTAGATTTTTTAGAGCCGCTATAGCCGACAATGCCGGGCGCAGACCAAGCCAGAACATTCCCCTCTTTGTCTGTTATGGTAATAATAGTATTATTGAAACTGGCTTGAATATGGGCAATCCCCGCAGTAATCCCTTTTGCTAATTTCTTCTTTTTTGCTTTTTCTTTTGTCGCCATTATATTTTACTCCTTAATTAACGCTGCCTCTGGCGTTTAGCGTTTAATTAATCCTGCGCTATGCGCAGGATCTCAATCCTATTTCCCGGTTGGTTTTGGGGCTGCCTTTACCGCTACAGCTTTTTTAGCTACTGCCATATTGCCTCTACGCGGGCCTTTGCGTGTCCGGGCATTAGTACGCGTGCGTTGGCCTCTCGCCGGAAGCCCTTTTTTATGCCGGGAACCTCTATACGAACCGATATCCATCAATCTTTTAATATTTTGGGCTATATCCCGGCGTAAATCACCTTCCAACCTTAATCCACTCTTCTGTAAAGTATTAGTAATACGGGAAACTTCCTCTTCGCTTAAATCTTTAGCGCGTTTATTAGGATCGATATTTATCTCTTTAAGTATCTTATTAGATAGCGGCCGGCCGATCCCATAAAGATAGGTTAAAGAAATCTCAATCCTTTTTTCTTTAGGTATATCCACACCCAGAATTCTTGGCATATTTGCTCCTCAATTTTCTCGCTATTACTTGCCTGAAAATTGATTCCGAGTCCCGCAAGTTGCGGGACGAGGAATCTTAGATTATTATCCCTGTCTCTGTTTATGCTTGGGGTTAGAGCAGATTACCCTGATCACCCCTTCACGTTTAACAATTTTACAGCGGTCACAGATTTTTTTTACTGATGCTTTTACTTTCATTTTATT
>JAPLLQ010000139.1:0-13082 GCA_026387485.1 Candidatus Omnitrophota bacterium
TAATTAAAACACTCTTTTTACTTCCGCACCACTTAAATTTATAGCTTTTACCTAGAGCAATAATTAAACCGAGAATAATAATAAAAATTCCCCCTAACATAACTAGGTATCTTAAAAATCCAACCCAAACTTTAGTAAAAACGAACCTTCCTAAAAAATAAATCAGCAGGCTTAATAAAACATAGACCGCTATCCTTGAAACAGAAAATAAAGTATAAGTCAATAAGCTTTTAAAAATATTTTTCCGGGTCCCGGCGATAAAAGATAATAAAAGCGGCCCGCAGCTGGCTAAGCACGGCCCGGAGCCGAATGATAATCCTAAGACAAACAGGCCAATAGCTACCTTAATCATTTACTTCCTTTTCAGAGAAAATATCAGCGGTAAATATATAAATCTCGGTATCTTTGTCTTTCCAGGCATCCGCCGCAAGGCCGGCTTTGTGGGCGCAGAGGTTATTTAAAAATTCTTCCTTAGTCCAGCCGGTCTCGGTTGCTACTTGCGGCAGAAAAACTCCGCTTCTAAAACCTTTTCTGACTAAAACACCGTGCCGGCCTAACTGAATTTTATCTGCAGAATCTACTCTTTCCATCGCAGAAAGCGCAGAAATCTCAATCTCTATATTTTCTAATTCAGCTAATTCTACCGGGCTAAACCGAGGGTCTGCCGTTGCAGCTTCAACTGCCATATCTCTTACCGTAAGATATAAGGGCTGTTTTCCGACCAGATTACCGATACAGCCCCGTAACTCGCCGCGCTCTTTCAAAGTAACAAAAGCGCCCATCTCCTGAGTTAATACCGGATCGGTTTCACTAACTTCCAATCTTTTCCCGCTCTTTAAATAAGTTTCAATTGATTTACGGGCAATTTCCAGCAACCTCTTCTTCTGGGCTTTATTCAACATACTACTTTCTCCTTCCTTATCTATCGCGCAACTGGCATAACCTACGGTCCAGGTACCTTTGACCTTTTTTCCAGTTACCTCGGCCGAATTAGTGTGATTTAAAACCTGTAATTTTTTATGGCCTAAATCCTTAGCTAAAATAAGCGCGGTAACTACGCCAAATCCGCCGCAGAGTTGGGCTTTCTCATCGCGTAAAGCATAATACAGGCCTTCGGCATCCATATTCTTTAAGTAGGATAAAGTCAAATTATCCGTTTTCTCTGCTTCCTCATAGTCATAACCATGGTACATATCCGTAGAGACTACAACTAATACATCCTTTCTGTCGGCAATAGCCCCCTTAAGTAAATTAGCTAATTTCTGGCAGAGCAAAAATGGAGAATCGCTGATAATTATGGGGACAATCTTAAAACCGGAAAGAGTTTTTTGCAAAAATGGCAGTTGTACTTCAACCGAATGTTCTTGGCTAAATGCCTGAGAATCAAAAATAATCTCGCTATCTTTATCCAGTAGTTTAGAGCTAAATTCGCTATCTACTTCTAAAATGCCCAAAGGAGTTTGAAAAGCGCCTTGCGGATAAACTGAAACTCCGTTAAAGGCATAGCTATGGCTAGTACCGATTATTATTACTGTTTTATAAGGCTTGTCTTTAATCAGTTTATACCCAAAGGCGGCGGCTTGTCCGGAAAAACCGTATCCGGCATGGGGCTCAATAATGGCAAAAATATCAGACGGCATCGGCTCAGGCTTGGCTTGACTAAGAAAATTATCAATCATATCTGATAATTCCGCGGGGCTATCCGGATAGAATTGACCGCTGAACTTCGGCTCTTTTATATCTCCAGCTAAAGCCATAGATACAAAAAATAAGACAAAAATGAAACTAATTCCAAATACCTTCAATTTTTTCTCCGCAAAATTTGCATTGGCCATCTTTAAGATTATCCAAAACTACAAAATAACCTTTACGTTCAATAACAATCTTTCCGCACTTCGGGCAATAGGTGTTCTCTGCTCGATTCCCTGCAACATTCCCTATGTAAACATATTTCAAGCCGCATTCCAGAGCAATATTTCTGGCATTCTCCAAAACCTCAACCGGTGTAGGATTAAGGCTGACTAATTTATACATCGGAAAAAAACGCGAGAAATGTAGCGGCGTATCGCTGCCTAAATTATCCCTAATCCATAAGCACATCTTTCTGATTAAATCCGGGTCGTCGTTAAACCCCGGTAAAATCAAATTAGTAATTTCTATATGCACGCCCTCCTCTTTTAAAACTTTTAACGATTTAAGCACCGGCGCTAAGCTGCCTTCGCTTAATTTCAAATAAAATTCATCGCTAAAACCTTTTAAGTCAATATTGGCAGCATCAAGGTATTTAGCTAACTCCCTTAACGGCGCCTCGTTAATATAGCCATTGGAATGCATAACGTTCTTCAGGCCTTCGGCTTTAGCTAACTTAGCTGTTTCAAGCATATATTCATAGAATATAGTTGGCTCAGAATAAGTAAAAGCAATAGTTTTGGAGCCTGATTCTTTTGCTCTCTTCACCAGATCTTTGGGCTCAAGACATTCATACCCTACCTCCTCTGGCTTGGCTTGGGAGATCTCCCAGTTCTGGCAGAATTTACATCTTAGGTTACAACCGGCAGTAGCGATGGAAAAGGCGCTGCTTGAAGGCAGAAAATGAAACAAGGGTTTCTTCTCTATGGGATCAACATGTATAGCCACGGGCTTAGCAAATACCAGGGTATATAAAATACCTCCGCGGTTCTCCCTTACCCCGCAAAAACCCCGGCCTTTATCCGGAATTACGCAGCGGCGCGGGCAGAGCTGACACTGAACTTTTCCTTCGCCCAGTTTTTGATAAAATAGGGCTTCTTTGGGGCTTGAGTTTGCGAAGATATTCGGCAGATAAAAACAGCTGAAAATTAAGATAAATAAAAGGCTTAATCCTAGAAAAAACCTTAGAAAACTTCTCATATTTCTTTCTTGTTAAAATTTTCTTGACGAAAATTTTAAGTGGAGCTGAGCGGGATCGAACCGCTGGCCTCCTCGTTGCGAACGAGGCGCTCTCCCAGCTGAGCTACAGCCCCTCAAATTTTCGAGTGAAACGAGAAAATTTGACCCCGAGTCTACAAGAAGTTTTATATACAGACGAGGGGGCACTTTTTAGACTTATTTATCTAGGAGAGTATTATACCATTAATTTCTGGGCGGGCAAATAAAAAGCTATCGGTATTTTTCAAGGGAGATGTTATTTTTAGGGGAAATTCTGGGACTGAACTTGAGTTTTCATACTGACCTGCGGATTATCCGGTCCGGGATTATTTTGTGGCTTCCAGCGAGCCACCAAGCCAATCTCTACCCCTGTCCCGCTGGAGGTAAGGAAAATATACATCCCAGCTCTTATATCATCGGGATTAGAAGGTAATTGCATACCTATCGCTATCTTTGAAAGTATATGATTTGATAAGATATTCCCTCCTGTATATGTAGCAGTGCCTTCGCGAGATAAATTATATAAAGTATGATGATAATATACATCTTCTGGCGGTATAGGCCCCTGTGTAAACCGATTATCCTTGGTAATCTTCAAAAAACCCTCGCCAGCAACACCAGTTGAGGGAGAGCTTGTAAGCGGACCACAACTAACAGTAAAGCAATTAGCTCCTTGGATATCTTTAGTTATATATTCTAAAGCTAAAGAAAGCTCATTCTGCAGCCTTGCGCGCCTATCCGCTGTTATAAGGTGGTAATGGCTGTACGTATGAATACTAGAAACAGCTAAAATAATCGCAGCCATAAGCACTACTGCAATTAATAGTTCAATAAGAGTTACACTCCGGTTTATTCGTAGCATAGGTATTTATGGGGCGCGTTCATCCCACTTGACTTCTAATTTGACTTTGCGCAGGCCTAAAGGATTTCCGTGATCATCAATCAGTGAAGTGATCGTATAATCTGATCCATAATTTATTTTGCTGTTGGGGTCTTTTGAAGATTGGGTTCCAGAATCAGCGGTAGGACAAGCGGGATTTTTTCCGTTGCCGCTTAAACAACTATTCAACTGCCCTATAACCTGTAATTGCAGCGGTTCTAAAAAAAACTTGCCCAATTCACCGGCGGACATCCGATAATGAGCGTGTAGAGTCAACCTTTTGCCTGAGATGAATAAATTTACCAAGCCCAGCATAGTAATAGCCAAAATAATAGTAGCTACGATTACCTCAAGAAGGCTTAGGGCTTTTTTGCTCATTCTTGTCAGCAACCATTACAGCTGGGTTCAAGAGCATTTATAGTTAAAGTATATGTCCTTGTTTTTGAAGTGCCTCCGATAACAGCAGTGCGCCTCGCTGTTGCTGTCCCGCTTGCATCAACGGCATAAGCCCAATTTTGGGCAGTAAGGCTAAGCTTTAACAAATAATTACAGCCGGGTGAAGCGATACTGCTACAGGCCGTACTAGAACATGCGCAGGCGATATAACTGCCATTCTCCATCCTGTAAATCTTCTCCGCTGCCTGGATGAGCCTAAGATTAGCTACCGCCTCTCTATTTAACGCATTCTCCTTCACTCCGCCGTAATGGGTAAAACCTATGGTAGCTAAAATTCCCACGATGATAATTACCGTCATTATTTCTAACAGAGTAAACCCTTTTCTTCCTCTATGAATCATTAATCCTCCAGAGTAATTTTTGGTTAAGTAGGCCCGCCTATAAGTGTACCGGCATCAAAATTTATCACCACATCATAACCTTTACCCGTTCCTGCTGCAGCAGGTTTACCACCGGTTGCGCACCTACTAGCTGTTGCCGTACCGTTACCTGCATTAACAGAATATGTAAAATAATATTGGGTATTACTACATGTTCCTGGAAGTTCACTTAAGCCTACTTGCGCAAGAGTCCCCCAGTTACCCGTTTCTAATTGATAGGCTTTTTCCATGGTGCGGATATTACCTAAAACTGACTTTGCCTCACCCATTCTGCCTTTTTCAATCATCTTGGCATACTGGGTAAAACCCAAAGTAGCCAAAACACCGATGATGATAATTACTATTATTAATTCCAACAGCGTAAAACCTTTTTTCATCTCTCCTCCTTTTTTAAATCTTTGCTTTTATTACTCATAATTTAGTATACCATACCGGTTTATTCCAGTCAAACACTATTAAGCTCTTTATTTAATCTGGCTGATTTGGAATATCGGCAGGAACATCCCGATAACCATAATCCCGATGATTACTCCCATAAAAACCAGCATCAGCGGCTCAAACATCGCGGTAAAGCGATTAAGAAACGTATCTATATATTCCTCATAAAAGGTATTTAGCCGCTTAAACATATTGGATAGCTCACCAATCTCTTCACCTATATTAACCATCTGCACTACCATGGGGTCAAAAAATCCGCTTTCTTCAAGTGGCTGGCTTAAAGGCTTACCCTCACGTACGTCATCTTTAACTTTACGGATAATATCACCTACGGTTAAATTGTCAACGCTATGCTCGGTAATCTCCAGGGAATAAAGTATGGGAACCCCGCTTTCCACTAAAGTAGCCATTTCAGAGGTGAAACGTTCAATAATTAAAATTCTAAAAAACTCACCGAAGATAGGCAGGCTGAAAAGGAATTTCTCATATCTCCTCCTGCCCTCCTTGGTGCTGATAAATTTCTTTAATAGAAAACCTAAAATAACCGCTATGATAAGGATAAAAAGAATTTTTTTACGGATAAATTCACTTACCACCATCAGCATCCTGGTTAAAAAAGGAAGGGTGATATCAAACCCTTTAAATATCTCGGCAAAGGTAGGTATAATTTTAATCGTCAAAAATAGCAACGCGCCTGTGCCCACAATTAAAAGTATAACCGGATAAATCAGTGCCGAAATAATCTTCTTCTTGAAAGCCTCGTTCCTCTCCATGTAAGTAGCTAACCGGCTTAAAATCATTGCCAGATTACCACTTGCTTCTCCACTATCCACAAGGTTAATCCACAGCTCCGAGAAAACCTGGGGGTGCTTAGCCATAGCTTCATGGAAACTTGAACCGCCCTCCATATTCCTCTGTAAATCTTTAATCACTCTATAAAGCCGTTTACTGGCAACCTGTTGCGCAATAATATCCAAACTTTTTAATATGGTTACTCCCGCGCCTAAAAGCGTAGCTACCTGCCGGCAGAAGAGGGTCAGGTCTCCTTGGGTAATTCTGTTATGTTTCGGTTTAAACTTTGTTTTGACCATTGACTTAGGATTAATGTTATAAAAAGATTCTTTACTTTCAGGAATAATATTAATTACAATTAGGCCTTTTGCATGAAGCCGGCTAAGCACCTCTTCAGGATTATTAGCATCTTCGGCGCCGCTAAGCTTTATACCTTCTTTGTCTCTGGCAATATAAAAATATTTCGCCATTATCTAAACTCCTAAGGTAACTGATAGCGCATCTTCAAGAGAAGTTACGCCCTCTTCCACCTTCTTGATTGCGGACTCATAGAGTGTCTGCATACCATTGGCCCGAGCAACTTCCCGTATCTTCTGGAATGATGCTTTCAGATTAATTAAATCCTTTATTTCTTCAGTGGCAACTAAAACTTCGGCAATACAGGCTCTTCCTTTATAACCGGTATTATTGCATTTCTCGCAACCCTTAGGCCGGTAGATTAACTCTGTTTTTAATTTTATGCTTTTAACCTGCTCCTGGCTTGGCTCATAAGCTTCTTTGCAGTCAGGGCAAAGTTTCCTTACCAGGCGCTGGCCGATAATCTCTAAAAGAGAGGGCGCAAGCATATAAGATTCAATACCTATATCCATAAGCCGGCTGACCGCAGTCGGCGCGTCATTAGTATGCAGGGTACTTAAAACTAAGTGCCCGGTTAAAGCAGAGCGGATACAAATCTGGGCAGTCTCCAAATCACGCACCTCGCCAACCAGCATTATGTCCGGGTCCTGCCTTAAGAAACTACGCAGGGCTGTGGCAAAGGTAAGCCCGATTTCCGGTTTTATCTGCACCTGATTAATCCCTTCTAATTTATACTCCACCGGATCTTCAATTGTCACAATATTTTTAGTCGGGCTCTTTATCTCGTTTAATATAGCGTATAAAGTCGTAGTTTTTCCGCTTCCCGTAGGACCAGTCAAGAATACCAATCCATATGGGGAATTTATCCCCTTACGCATAATCTCAAGCTGCTTACCTTCAAAACCTAGCTGGTTTAAATCCAATACTACCTGGCTCCTATCCAAAAGCCTCATAACTACTTTTTCTCCGTATATAGTGGGGACAGTAGAAACACGTATATCTATCGGCCGTTCGCCGATAATTACTAAAAACGCGCCATCCTGAGGAAGACGCTTCTCAGCGATATCCAGCTTGGCTAATATTTTAATGCGGGAGATGATCGGTAGATGCAAATGCTTTGCCGGCGGAGGTATCTCATAAAGCCTGCCGTCAATACGGTACCTTAAAGATATTTTATCTTTGAAGGGTTCAATATGTATATCCGAAGCCCGCTCATCAATAGCCTGACGGATGATTAAATCTACTAATTTTACTACCGGCGCCTCTTCTGCCCGTGAGACTAATTTATCTAAGCTTAATTCCTGATCCTCATCTTCTTCAGCACTAACGATTTCAGTAATGGATTCATAGCTATCTGCCACTGCCTTCTGGAAGAGCGCGGACTTGCCGTAGAAACCTTCTACTGCCTTCATAATATCAGGCTTAGTGGCAATGACCGGATTAATCTCACAGTTAGTCAATCTCTCCAAGTTATCAAGAAGGATTAAGTCTAATGGATCGGACATTGCTACGGTAAGCGACCTTAAGGTACGGGATAAAGGAAGCACGGAATTTTTTAAAGCAAACTCCTGCGGAATTAAACGCTCCAAGCCCTGATCCATTGCCGGCTTAAGCATTCCTGTACCTAAAGAGAAATAAGGGACACTTAGTTGTCTACCCAACACTGCCACCATCTGGTCCTCTGTTATCATCCCTAATTTAACCAGAACTTCACCCAACCGGCCACCCTCCTGCCTTTGGGTACTGATGGCTTTTTCTAACTGAGCCTCGCTGATTAGGCCTTCTTTAATTAAAAGCTCTCCCAGCTTTAGGTGTTTGCCTCGCTCTAATAAACCCATATTCGGTCTTAAGCTAACGTTGTTTGGTCTCGAAATTATTTAAATAGGTATTCATACTCTGCCGGCGGTTGATTACCGAAACTGTAGCCTGCTCCCTTTGGGGAAGGACCAGTGTTTTAGATTTAGGCAAATCCGTATTCCTATCTTTCAAAATATGGGGGGTGATAAAAACTAAAAGTTCGCGGTCTTTACCGGGTGACTGATTTTTGTGCCTAAACAATGCGCCTAAGAGCGGAATATCTCCTAAAATCGGAAGCTTGGTAATAACCGTAGAATTTTGATTGCGGATTAATCCACCTAGAACAACTGTCTCGCCGTCTTTAATCCGCACTGTAGATTTAGTGCTACGTATCTCAGGATTATAAAACTGGTATGAACCCGTCCCTGAAGTAAGGGTAACCGCTTGTGTTGAAGATTCTGAAACTTGCGGATAAATGAACATGGTGATCTCGCCAAGATCTACATCAACTTGAGGAGTAACCCTTAACGATACTCCGGTCTCAAATCTTTCTGCCTCGGTAGTTTGTGTTCCCGAAGAACCACCTGCTGAAGCAACGGTAGTTATAACACCGATAGCTTCATTAGTAACTATCTTTATCTCAGAGGTTTCATTATTCAGAGCAAGAATCTTAGGACGGGCAAGGTATTTAGTATCAGTCTGAGTCCTTAAAAAATCGAGTTGCGCCTTATAACCGCCACCAGAAGCAGTATTATTGATATCTACTGAACCAAAACCTCCGTTGATTGCCGTCTTTGCCCAACTGTGGTAAGGAAACCCTAAATTTGCCTGGGCACCTGTTATCAATACAGATAAAGGAGTCTGGCCAAATTTAAACCCTATTGCATCTACTACATTTTTACTAACATCCAATATCTCAACCTCAAGCATAACCTGCGCTACAGATATATCTAAAGAAGCTATTACTTGAGCAATAACATCCATTCTACTAGGAATATCCGTAACAACTAGGCTGTTAGTACGGAAATCTTCAATCACCGAACCATACTCAGAGAGAAGTTTTTTTACTGAATTAGTGATCCCCGCATCTTGCTCTACCTTCCATTTTCCTTCGTCGCCCCCTGAACTACTACTAGAACTTGAAGTGGAATTTGAAGAAGAAGTGCCACCTTGCGCATTTGTTAACGTATTAATATTATTGGTATTGTTGCTACTTATAATATTCTTCATCTCTTCTTTCATCGATGCACTTGAAACCGTAGCGTGTTTAAGGTAAAAAACTTTAGTTACAGTTTCTATAGCAGGCTTTCCCCAGTCTTTAACAATAAAAACCTTAGCATCTTGATTCAATTCATAAGAGAGATTATTCGCTTTGAATATCTTATCCATCGCCTCTTTTAAAGGGACCTTATCCATATATAAAGTTATTTTTCTATCTTTTACCGCTTCTGAGGCGATAAAATTCAACCCTGACTGGATAGATAACACTTTAATTACATCCTTTATGGAAGCATCCTGAAAATCCATAGATATAGTTACATCTTTATCTATTAACAAAGGGGGTAGCGGAGCAGCATTAAGCCCGGATACTAATATAAAATTGCAGATCACCTGGATGTATATGAACGATCTTAAGTAGCTCTTCATAAAATTCCTCCTTCTATTTTTTAGGATTTCCCTCTGCGCCAGCTGTCACCGCAGCAGGAGATGATAATTGATAGGTCATACCGTTATAAAGAACGGTTACGCCTTCTTTGCTTATATCAGTTATCCTTGCTCCCTCTACTACCGTATCTCCTATTTTTACTACCTTATTATTTATAACTGCCTGCGGAAAAGTACCACCCCAGATTAAGCCCTGGATATTTAATTGAGGAAGCGCCTTAACTTCTGAAGATTTATAACTTGTATCTTTGACTATTGGCGACTTAAAAGGATCCCTTAAGCCTTCTGCCAGATATTGCACTTTTGGGCGTAGGACTTCTTCTTTCACAGCCATCTCTTCCTGCTTATCCAATAATGTAAACTCTTGACTGCGGCCTTTAGTTACGGCGGTTTTTGCCTCTTTAGCGTATAATGAACTAGTCGCAAAGAGAATATAAATGACTAGAAATATAAACCTTGGCATATTCATCCTTACTTTAGTATAGCTACAGAACTAATCCGTAGATTAACCGTTAACTCTTTATTATCGCTATTATTCTCTGAATAGCCTTTTATCGCAGTACTCTCTACAAGATAGACATTTTGATAGGTTTCTACTTTATTGATGAACCCTCCCAACATATCATAGTTAGGGACTGTTATCGTCAGGTCAAATATGGATTTATCATAATTAGCGAGATGTTCTTCCTCACCCGGTTTAATAGAAATGATTTTTACGCCCGTGTCTTTTGCAAGATTACTAATATCGCTCATTACTAAACTGACCTCTCTTTTAACCAATAATTTCCTATAAGAATTAATCTTATTATCCAGTTGCCCGATATTTTCTAATATTTGGTTCTTCTTTTCCTCTTCACTTATTTTTACCTTAAGAAGCTCAGTATTAGCAAGCTGTTTCTTATAGAGGTTAGTGGCGACAATCAAGGCAATAATTATTATTCCGATATTCATAACCTTATTTTTATGTTTATTAAACAGGCCGGTTAGGTCCATATTACCTTTTCTCCTGATTATTCCTAGCAGTTATCACAAAGCTGGTGGCGGTTACTTTTTCATCCACCTGCCTGTGGTCTATTGAACTGATATTAATTTCCGTAAAATACTTACTGAAATCAGGATTAGCCCTTAAATTACTTAGAAAACTATTTACTGCCTCAAATTCCTTATCGCTATCCGCCAGATAGCTCATCCCCTGCAAACTCAATTCTGTCGCATTATTCTGCCCCTTATTAAGGAAAAAATCAGTAAGCCAGACCCCAGCCGGTATAGAACGCGGGATAGTATCTAAAGTTTGGGTAAGATAGAGCTGTTTTTTGATCAAATTGTCCAGCTCCTCGAGTTTACGCTTGTATTCTAGGTTGACCCCGGTTAATTTCTCATAACTTGCCTCAGCATCTACATTAGCAACAGAGATACGTTGCGCTATAACGTTATTAATCTTTTGTTTCAAAGGGATAACTTGGGAAAGGCCAAAGCCGAAAACAGCTACACATATGCCTACCCCTAGCATAATCAACCGGTAATCTAAATTTATATCTTTAAACAATGAAAGGGTTTCTGTTTGAAAACTACTCGCCTTTACCGGACTAGCCTTTCTCTCTACCAAATTTAGCTTTAACTATATTCAAAAATTTACAAGATATAGCCAGTTCTGACATGAACGTTTCTAAACTACTACGCTGCTCATCCCCTGAAATAACAGTTATTTTCTGAATAGCCTTACCCGGGAATTTACGATGGAAATAGTCCATAGAAACGCGCACTTCTGACTTAAGCTTCTCTAAAGCTGCCCCAGAGTCTAATTTTTCTGGCTTTTCCAGACCTTCAGTCCCTGCAGTCAGGTTAATATCGCGGGTAAATAAAGGGAAACCGTTCTCTAAAACCATAAAATTAATTTCATCTTCACTCTCAAGATCAAAACATAGGAGACCGGTAACACCGCTTTCATTAGCTTGGCCTAATTTTAAAGCCCTTAAAATACTAAAACCGGAGTATTCTATCTGGTTTACCTTTATATTCAACTGTTTAAATATAGAAACATAAAGATTAAAGGTTTCTTCCTTGATTCCTACAAAAAGGACAATATTGGTATGGCTAAGGTTATCAATTTCTATCTGGTAATCGGTAATTAAATCCTCTAGCTTAAAAGGTATATATTTCTTAGCTTCAAAAGAAATTGCGCTTTGCAGTTCTTCCTTAGGCATAAGCGGCATCTCAAAAGTACGAATAATCAGGTCTTTTCCGGAAAGGCAAAGATTAGCTTCTTTAACCTCAATTTTATTCATTCTGAAGGCATCATTTAAAAGAGCAACCGCCTTGACTTCAAAAGGAACCTTCTCTTCTAATCCAGACCCAAGAACCTCGAAAAGGGGAATTTGAATGTTATTTATAAGCTTTTTTCCTTTTGTTTCGGTAATATTAATCGTTTTAGGCCCAAAATAGATGCCTAGGGCATTCATTGTTTCTCTCCTGTTTTAAAAACAAGCTGCTTCCTGCTCTTTATCCAGCTATCTACATCTTTACGGTCAAACCTCCATACTCCGCCTACTTTTATTCCAGAGATTTTACCTTTATTCAACCAATTGTAAATAGTCTGCCTCTTGATTTTTAAATAGTCTGCTAATTCTTCAATATCTAATAGTCTTGCCATAGCTTTTTACCTTTTTCTTACTTAAATCACAGCGGAGTTAATTAAAACATAGAAGTTTAGTTTTGTCAAGTGTTTTTTTACTTATACTTACTTATACTTACTTATCACGCTGAAACTTCGTCGGAAAACAGTAAGAACAATATCATAATATACTTACTTAGATTACTATAAATTTATGGGGATAACTAAAGGAAGGTATATACTTACTATTTGTAGGAGTATTCGGTTGTAACGTCTATCTGGGTCTTCCCAGTACCTGCACTGTTCATAGGATAGATCTTGACTTGAATGTCATATGGGATATCAGGGTCAACATCAGTGTTGTTAATAGGCAGGATATTATAGGTCCCAGTCTCGACATCTATACAATGTCTATAGCAGGCGAATTTAATCGCGCCGCTTGGAGGACTAGGAACCCACCCTCCATTCGTACCCTTTCTTAACATCTCAAGGGTATAGTTCATTATGGCTCTGCCCGCATAATAGGCTTTGATACGGCTTACTTGATGGTGAGTTAGCCGAGAATGGGTTAAGGTTATCCGTAGTATGATTCCTCCCAGGATTATAACTATTAACACGGTAGCTAAAACGATAAATAAAGCTACGCCTTTCTTAGTCTTCTCTACCCTAGGCATCTTTTCTTAAGGATATTTTATAATCATTACTTGACTGCTGAAGAAGAACGTGGCCCTCCCTAGCTAACCAACCCAGGCTCATTAAGACATTATCGCGTGATTTATCAATGCCTTTAATGAGCTGG
>JAPLLQ010000139.1:13090-25463 GCA_026387485.1 Candidatus Omnitrophota bacterium
GGCCAAGATTGACTACGCCATGCTGGTCTAAGTAATGCCAGATATCTCCGGCAACTATTCCAATTTCTGTAATCATTAATTGTTCCCTCCTCTAACTTTATTCTATAGGAAAACTCCCTACTGTCAACTATTTTTTAAAAACTTTACCTAACCCTGGTCTTAATCGAATCTAATCTCTCCTTGGCATACTTGGATTCCTGAATATCCATTACTATGATTCGTTTATAGATACTAACTGCCTCTTTAAATTCTTCCCTATCTTCATAAATCTGGGCTATCTTTAAAAGCACCCTTACTGCCAAACCCTTGTTTTCCGGATCGCCAGAGGATAATTTTAGATATGCCACAAGAGCTTGATCAAGTTTTCCATTTGCTTCCAATGTTTCAGCTATCTTAAACTGAATATCAGAATCCACTTCCACCGGTGATAAAACCAGGGCTTTATAATATAGCTTTAAGGCCTGGTCATAATCTCCAGTTTTAAAAAAGATACCTGCTAAAGCTATAGTTATCTGTTTGTTAAAATCAGTTTGGTTGAATCCTAAGGCCTTCTTAAAATTCTCTATCGCCTCCTGATTGCGTCCTTCCTCGGCAAAGCTTGTGCCTAATGCGTAATAAGCATCTACTACTAAATCGCTCTTAGGAAAATCATTTATTAAGGTTGAAAAATACCTCCGGGCTAAATTCGCATCGTTGTGTTGATAATAGTACCCTCCCAGCCACCAGATTACATCAGGAGCAATGGCTGAGTCCGGATATTTTAAGCGTAATGACTTGAAGCGGGCCAAAGCCTCATTCTCATTACCAAGCTGGTAGAAACAATCGGCTATCTCGTATTCTGCCTTCTGGGCTAATTCGATATCTTGGGCATAACTGCGGCTAACCTCCTTAAGGACATCAATAGCCTTACCATATTCTCCCAAATTATAAAGGCTTAACCCCAAAAGATAAAGTACCTTAGGCATTAAAATGCTATTTTTGAATTCTGATCGGAATTTTTCAAAATGTTCCCGGCTCACTTTATAATCTTTCCCTTGGAAATAAGCCAAGCCTACAGCATAATAGGCATCATCTAAGGGCAATTGATTGCTTCCGGGCTTGGCAATCTTTTGAAATTCCTGCATTGCTCCTTTTAACTCGCCTTCTTTTAACAGGCTCAAGCCAAAAATATAACGCAATTTATCAGTCATATCGTTATCTAAATCCTGCGGCCTTAATTTAACCAGCGCTTCTTTGCTTACCCTAATAGCTTCCTTATACTCTCCGAGATTATAAAGGCTATTTGCTCCGCCAATATATGCCTGAAGTAAGACCTCCTGATCAACACTAACCATTAATAATTCATCATATAATTTCCTGGCTTCCTTGACCCGGTTAGTATCCATCATCAACATAGCCTTTCCTAGTAACAAAACATCCCGACTCCTTTTTTCTAAGCCATCCTCCTTTATTTCCGAGAATGTACTTTCGGCTTCCTGATAACGTTTCAATTTCAGGTATGACCAGCTTAATCCTAATTTCGAGAGGGACTGAAGCTTTTCATCTTTGGCATAAGCCAGGGCCTTAAAATACGCATCCTGGGCTTTATTAAAATCATTCAGATAATACTCTGCTTCACCTAAATAAAAATAAAGGTAAGATAGATGAAAATTATCTTTAGTAAATATCTTAAGGTATGGCTTAATTTTCTCCTTTAATGCGGAATAGTCCTTTAGATTGTAAAGGCATTCGGCAATTTTAAAAGAGGCATCTTTAGCTTGAGGTTCCTTGGGGTATCTTTCCTCAACAACCTTAAAAAATTCAAATGCCTCTTCAAAACTATCCTCTTGAAATAAACACCAACCTAAAGAATAGTAAGCCAGCGGCGTGTAAGGAGAATTGGAGAATTCTTCAATTATATTCTTGTAATAGCCGGCAGCTTTCTGAAAGTTATTTTCTTTAAAATACGTCTCGCCTAACCAATAAAAAGCCGCATCTTCTATTCTCTTGGCAGAGGATTGTTTGATAAGGTCTTCAAATTGAGCGATGGCTAAAGAATATTTATCTTGATGAAAATAAACTTCGCCGATTAAAAGGTTAGCTTCTGTAATTTTATTTGAATACGGATAATCCCTTAAGAAACGCTTTAGTAAACCTAGGCTGACCTCATAAAAACCATCCTCAAAGGCCTTCTTAGCTACAAAAAGGGTCTCATCTTCTTTAGGCTCACAGCGTAGAACAGGAAGTTGAGAGTTAAATAAGGGTAGCGAAAATAGTACCAATATAAAAAATATCCTTGAGGATTTCATTTTATTAACTATTCAAAATTGTCTTAAGGAATTGTCCGGTGTATGATTTCGGGATTTTTAGTAATTCTTCCGGAGAGCCGCAAGCCACTAGTTCTCCTCCTCTATCACCACCCTCAGGCCCCAAATCAATAATATAGTCTGTACTTTTAACCACCTCTAAATTATGCTCAATGACAATAACGGTATTTCCTTTATCTACCAGCCTCTGAAGTACATTAATGAGTTTAGCTACATCGGCAAAATGCAGGCCCGTGGTTGGTTCGTCAAGGATATAAAGCGTCTTTCCGGTTGAGCGCTTACTTAGTTCACCGGAAAGCTTAATCCGCTGAGCTTCTCCCCCGGATAAAGTAGTAGCTGACTGCCCTAGCTGGATATACCCCAGGCCTACATCATATAAGTAAGAAAAAGTATTTTTTATTTTGGGGATATTCGTAAATAAATCCAGCCCCTCCTCAACCGTCATATCTAAAATCTGGGCAATTGACTTACCCTTATATTTTACCTCTAGGGTCGCTTGATTAAACCTTAAGCCTTTACAGATATCGCATTTTACATATACATCAGGGAGAAAATGCATTTCGATCTTCTTTATCCCGTCTCCCATACAGGCCTCACAGCGGCCGCCTTTGACATTAAAAGAGAATCTTCCCGGCTTATAGCCCCGGGTCCTTGCTTCTGGCAGCTGGCTAAAGATATCCCGAATATGATTGAATACACCGCTGTAAGTAGCCGGGTTTGAGCGCGGGGTTCTTCCTATAGGCGATTGATCCACAACAATAACCTTATCAATAATTTCTGAACCGGTAATCTTCTTAAAAATCCCCGGCTTATCTTTTGCCTGGTAGAGTTTTTGGGCTAAGCCGCGGAAAAGTATCTCATCTATAAGTGTAGATTTACCTGAGCCGGATACACCGGTAACCCCGATAAAAGTACCTAATGGGAACTTAACATCGATATTTTTTAAATTATGCTGGGCTGCTCCTTTAATCTCTAGTATTTTTTTATTCTTCCAAGGCCTCCTTGTTTTAGGTAATTCTATTTTTAATTCCCGCCTCAAATATTGTGCGGTAAGGGATTCTCGGCTTTTTAAAAGTTCCTCTTTAGTCCCTGAGAATATTACCTCTCCGCCATGCCTGCCTGCGCCAGGGCCTAAATCCACAATATAATCCGCTCTACGAATAGTCGCTTCATCGTGTTCCACTACAATTAAGGTATTACCCAAATCCCGCAATGACTCTAACGTCTGAAGTAACTTTTGGTTATCCCGTTGATGCAGACCTATGCTTGGCTCATCTAAAACATATAATACTCCGACTAATCCTGAACCAACTTGAGTAGCCAACCGTATCCTCTGGGCTTCACCTCCGGAGAGAGTAGCGCTCTTTCTATCCAGAGTAAGGTAATCTAAACCTACATCAATGCAGAATTTAAGTTTTTGGTTTATCTCTTTTAAGACTTGCAAAACAATCGCCCTCTCCTTTGGCCTTAAGTCTAAATTATTGAAGAAAATGCCCGCCTCTTTTATTGACATCCGGGTAACCTCCCAGATATTTTTATCATTGACCCTAACCGCTAGGCTCTCCTGCTTTAATCTAGCGCCTTCACATTTCGGGCAAGGCAGGCTAGACATAAATTTAGAGATCTCCTCTTTTAAGTAATCGCTCTCGGTCTGGCGAAATAACCTTTCTAAATGAGGTATCACACCTTCAAATGGCTTATTACCAACAATTTCTTTTGTCCCGTAAAGTACTGCCCGCTGTACTTCTTTGCCCAGTTTATTAAATGGCTGGTCTAAATCAAAACGCAGCTGATAAGATAATTCCCGGATAAGCCAACGGTAGTAAAGGATATAGCCTCTACCGCCTCTCTTCCAAGGAGCGAGCGCACCGGAATTTATGGATTTATTTTTATCGGGAATAACTAAGTCCGGGTCGAATTCAGGTTTTGTCCCCAAACCATTACATTCGAGACAGGCGCCGTAAGGAGAATTAAAGGAAAAAATCCGCGGCTCAACTTCCGCGTAATTTACCCCGCATTTAGTACAGGCGTATTGTTCACTGAAAATTATCTCAGCACAGGAACTTGAAACAATAATTACCATTCCCTTACCTACCTTAAGTGCGGTTTCAACAGAATCGGTAAGCCTACTCTTTACTCCCTCTTTTATAGTCAACCTATCCACCACTACTTCAATATGATGCGCTTTATATTTAGCCAGTTTTAATTTTACCGGCAACTCATAAATCTTTCCATCTACTCTGGCCCGGACAAAACCTGCTTTTTGAACTGAACTAAAAATATCCCTAAGCTCTACTTTTCTTCCCCGAACCAAAGGAGCTAATACCTGGATTTCTGATCTTTGAGGGAAAGCCAGTATCTTTTCCACTATCTCCTGCGAGCTCTGCCTTTCAATTAACTGGCCGCATTGATAACAATAAACTTTTCCGATCCGGGCAAAAAGCAGGCGTAGATAATCATAAATTTCGGTTTGAGTGGCTACCGTAGAGCGAGGATTACCTGAAGCCTTGCGTTGTTCAATAGCAATTGTAGGAGATAAACCCGCTATATATTCCAAATCCGGCTTCTGTCGTTGCTCTAAAAATTGCCGGGCATAGCTAGAAAGGCTCTCTACATACCTACGCTGGCCTTCAGCGTAAATAGTATCGAAGGCAAGGCTGGATTTACCTGAACCGGATAAACCGGTAACCACGATAAGCTTATTACGCGGAAGTTTGAGATTAATATTTTTTAAGTTATGCTCTTTAGCCCCGCGGATAATGATAAATTCACTTTGCATTTTTTCTCTCTAACTTTTTCAACTTTTCAGAAACTTCAAGATTATATCGATTTAACCTTAAGCTGATTTTGTAATTCTCTATCGCTTGAGAAATATTATTTATAGCATAATAATAATCACCCTGCAAGGCATAGCGGTCGCTTGATTCCGGGTAATCTCCCCCGAATTTTTTAATCTCAAGCCAGGCATCATTGTAAAAGCCAAGAAGAAGATATTCCTTAATTAAATTCTTACGTACCGGAGTCCTCCCCGGTAGATGCTCTAATATATTCTTATAGGCCGTAATATTATCCTTCCAGAGGGTGTTATTCCGCCAGGTTAAGAATCCATAAAAAACAACTACTAAAATTAATAAAATATTTCCCAGCTTAGCAAATTTATTTTTAATCAAAGTGAATAAAACAAATACCCCTATAGAGGGCAGATATAGCCAGCTCTCAGCCATAATCGCTTGTTTAAGCCAAAAATATCTCCCAAAACATAAGTACACCGGAAAAAGCCCGAATAAAAACCAAAGAACACCGAATAAGAACATCCTCTTTTTCCGAAGACGGTATAAAAAATAGCAACACAAAAAGGTAAATATGACAATAATAATTACTAGGAAATTAAAGAAATTGACTATGAAGGGAGTTGACCTAAACATATATAATCCAAACGGAAAAATTAAAAGGTATAAATAACGGAAACTGATATTTAAAAAATTAATAACCTGAAAAGGCAGGCTAATCACGCTAACAGAAAAACCTAAATTAGAATTGCCTAAAAACCCTAACCTAAAAACTATATAAAATAAATCCAATAGTAGAAAAGGTATTACATAGCGGATAATTTTCCGCTTAGGATCTAAATTATAGCCAATTAAAATTATAAACAAAAACAGAGTCAGGCTATTTTCCCGACAGAATAAAGCCACAAAGGCAGATAACAGGCTTAAAAAGTACCATTTAAGCGATTTTAATCTGATGAATTTTCCAAAACAGATAATACTTAAGAGCATAAAAAAAGTTACTAAAAGATCCGCCCTTGCGGATATATAGGATACAACCGAGGTGTTTATGGGGTGGACTGCAAAAAGTAATGCTATTGGTAAGGCGATAGCAGCAGTGGAAATTAAACAAAATAGCAGATAAACTAAGATACTGTTTAGTATATGTAAAAAAACATTGCCTAAATGGAAACCGAAAGGCGACAAACCCCAGATTTTATAATCAAAACAATAGCTTAAAACCTGCAGCGGGCGGTACATCTCTAAGGCTTGATATAGCTTTGAGTTAAAAATCTGCGGCAGTGAATCTAATGATCTGATTAAATGATTATTAGTTACTAGAACCTCATCGTCTAACACAAAACCATTATTAAAACTATTGGAATAAACTAAAATGACAACTAAAATCAAAAGTAGGATAGTTTTTCTTAGCATGGATTTTAAATTATTTTGCCCATTCGGCTTTTTTAAACTAACGCATATTTTTAACCAGGCTTCTAAGCTCTGGATTTTTAGGGTCAAACCTTAAGGCAATAAGATAATATTTTCTAGATTCTTTTGTATTGCCTTTCATAAAGTATATGTCGCCTAACTGGATTAAATTGGGAACAAAATAAGGATTTAATCTAAAGCTCGCCAAAGCAAAATCAATAGCCTTATCTAACTTCCTTAATTTTATATAGCAAGAACTTACCCGATAATCGCCCCAAAAACTTTTTACCGCGATTTTATCATAGTAATTTAGAGCTGTTTGTAACTGATTCGTAGAATAATAATAATTACCCCAACTGATATCAAGAAGTACTGTATCCGGGTAAAAAAACGAGAGCTTTTTAATCTCACCGAGCGCTTCCTTATATCTACCATCTTTAAGGTAGGCATCGATTAATTTTTGCCGCAAGGGATTCGCTTCTTGGCTATAGCTTAAGACTCTTTTATAGAAGATGGTTTCATTTTTCCAGAAAGAATTATTATAAATAGTCAGTAGAGAATAAATAAAAGCTAAAAATAAGGCCAATAGCTTGCCCCACTTTCTTAAGCGACTTAAAAAATAAGCCAACCCGGTAAAAAAACCAATAGAAGCTATATAAACCCAAGACTCAGCCATCATTGCTTGCCCAAGAGAAATAAAATTATCAAATAGAATAAACACGGGGAGCAGGCCTATCAAGAACCAAAACAGGCTAAATATTATTAAACGGTTATGCCTAAATCGGAATATTGCCAAAACGTAAAGAGCTATAAATAACATAGGCACGATTATCTTCATTTCAAAGATTTGACGGACAAAAAGCGTAACCCTAAATAATCGCAGGTCAACAGGGAATACCAAAAGCTCAAGGTAACGCGGTAGTATATTTAAAAAATTGATAATTGAATAGAAGATGGGCATGTCGGCTGGATGCATTGCTAAGCCGCTGGGGCCAAAGATTATCAGCCTAAAAATAAGGTATAAAGAATCTAATAATAAGAAAGGTAAAATTAAAAAATAGTATCTCGGCCTGACCCTAAAGATAAAAATAACCAGGGCAATAAATATAAACAAAATTAAACTATTTTCCCTTGATAAAAGCGCGAGCAATGCGAAAAAAATACTAAAAGTAAACATTTTCCTAGCTTGCGTTTGCAGGAATTTTATAAAAAATAGCACGCTCAATAGGTTGAAGAAGAGATTTAAAATGTCTGCCCTACCTGCTACATAAGTTACTACCGAGGTATTAACCGGATGGACTAAAAAAAATACAGCGGCTAACCATGATACTGCCTGATTTTTAAATAGAAAAAATAGTAAAAAATAGAGTAATATACCATTTAAGAAATGAATAAAAACACTGGTGAGATGGAAACCAAATGGATTAAGGCCCCATATTTTATAATCTAAGGCATAACTTAGGGCCTGCAAAGGCCTATACATCCTGTCGTATAAAGGAGGCCCTAACCAATGGTCATAAATACCTGATTTAAAGATATATTTGAAAAGTTCAGGAGATTTAATCAGTGGGTTATTTACAACCAGGGCATTATCATCAAAGACAAAACCGCAATTTAAAGCATTAGAGTAAACTAACAAGGTAATCAAGAATAATAGAAGAATGGCTGATCTGCTCATTTTAGTATTAGGGGATGATATGCCTGGCCTTAAGTAGCATAAAACTTGTCGGGTCATAAATTGCTGCCTTTAAAAATAGATTAGAAAAACTAACATAATCGGAAACAGCGATCATAATTACTAAACTAATCGTTACTAAGGCAACATGGCGGGAGAAAAATCTTTCACTAAGTTTTTTCAGTGCAAAAACCGAAAATAGCCTCATTGGCATATCCAGTAAAATCACATAACGCAAATTCTTGGTAAAGATATTGAATATAATGAAACTAACCAGAAAAACAAAAATAAAATATAAAACAACATCTTTTCTCTCTTGACCCATAAAATAATACGCTATAAAACCGATACTTAAAATAACTATCCATGGCGAAAGCAGTGTATAGTCAATTAGGTAACGAAACCACGGTCCAGAGCCATAAATTATAGCGTAAGAATTAGAGTAGGGAGAGCTGAGAATTATTTTTGTAATACCAAGAAAATAAGGTAGGCAGCCTAAGATTAGATAAGCCAGCCCTACCAGAGCAAAAGGAAAAACAGTGACTGTGAAAAAATCTTTTAAACCTATACCTTTCCTTAATGCTAACTTTTCATAAAATAGAAAAAATAAAAAAACTACTGACATTAAAACCGAGGTTTCTTTGACTAAGATACTTAATGAATAAACGATTATAAAAAGCCCTGCTTTTAACTTAGTCCTTTCCTTTAAAAAATCTAGGAATAACCAGAGAGACAATGCTGAAAATAAATTTACCGCGCTTTCTATTAAAGGCCTACGGGCCATAGCCATATTTAAGGGAGAAAATGCCAAAAGCGCCGTAAATAATACTGCCGAGAAGCCTCCGAAGTATTTTTTTGAGAAACAATAGGAAACTCCCAGGAATAATAAATAAAGAAATAAAGAGAAAAGAGCAAGGTTAATAAAAGACGGCCCGAAAACTTTAAACCAAAGAGCGGATAAGGATATAAAGGCTATCCTTAGGGGATTCGGAAAAAACCAGTGCTGTTGGTTTTCCAGATAAGCCTTAAAAAGACTACTAAATCCAGATAAACCATGTTCTCCTATATAAACAGCGTAATTAAAATAATACCCTTCATCAACCTGAGTATGGAATTGGATGCCTTGAAAGCTTGCGGATAAAGAGGTTAGCGCAATAACCAATACCAATAAAAAAAATAAATTATAATTTGATTTTTCGGCCATCTGGATTAAATATACGAAATCTAGCTATCCCGAACCTTTGTAATAATAATTCTAACGTCGTGCGGATAACCCCAAAACCGTAAATAACACTCCTTCCAAAAGAAACAGAGGAAGAATCTTTGGTGTATTGAGAAGGAGCAGTTATCTCCCCTATCCTTAATCCAAAGCATATCGCTTGAGCAAGGATCTGGTTATCAAAAACAAAATCATTGGAATTTTCCAGTATCGGCAGGCGCAATAAGGCTTCCCTAGAGAAAGCCCGATAACCTGTATGATACTCGGATAATTTTTGCTTTAGAATAAGATTTTGGAAAAAAGTAAGTAGCCTGTTAGAGATGTATTTATATAAAGGCATTCCGCCTTCCAGGGCCATGCCTCCAAGAATCCGTGAACCCAAAACAATATCAAACATTCCTGAAGAAATTAACGCAGACATGGCAGTAATTAACTTAGGCGGGTATTGGTAATCCGGATGAAGCATAACCACTATATCCGCATCTCTTTTTAGGGCTTCTTGATAGCAGGTTTTCTGGTTTGCCCCATAACCCATATTCTTTTCGTGGACAAAAACCTCTAGGTCCAAACTTTTAGCCACCTCAACTGTCCGATCGTGGCTATGGTCATCAACAACTAAAACCTGATCCACTATGGCATTTGTGATTTCTTTATAGGTACGCTCCAAGGTATGTTCGGCGTTATAAGCCGGCATAACCACTATTACCTTCTTACCTTCTAACATAGGTTTAATTATAACAAAAAAGAAAGCCCCAGTAAACTTATAGATAAAGCCATTTTACAGGGGCCCTTCTTTATTCTCCTTATTTCTTTTTCTTCTTGCCGCCTCTTTTCATCTTGGCGCAGGAGACATCGCCTTTCTTATCCAAGAAATAAAGGTAACCTTTCTGCCTCTTGATTCCGCATTTAGCTACCTTTTTCGGGCTACCGCCTTTTTTGTTCCCTCTAGCCATCTTGGCGCAGGAAACATCACCTTGTTTGTCAATATAATAGAGTAACCCCTTCTGTCTCTTGATTCCCAACTTAACTAATTTCTCTGCCATTTTTTTAATTCACCCCCTTTCCTTTTATAAATTAAGTGCCGATTCTCACCGGCTCTAAAATCTGTTTTAAGGTTGCGATTGCTGATAATACCGCTAAGAAACTGGTTTTGGGATTATCCGGATGCAAAATATTTTCGGTGCGGCTAAACACATTCCCTGCTCCTGCCTCAATCCGTATCTCATGGATATTTTTACTGACTTTGGGTGAAGCGATAATATTAACTCTGGTTTTATTCTGGCCTATCCCAGCCATACTTAATACTGCCGCCACATTTATATTCTGGGGAAAATATTTAACCGCGTCTTTCGCTAAACCCGAGAATAAAACTTTGTCATTCTTTATCTTACTCAAGCTTATGCCTTTTTCTTCAATATATTTAACTCCCTTAAAAGAAAGCGGATTTTTCCTGGTTGTCAGGGTTACTTTTTTTATTTTACCCACCCTGGCTGCTTTCAAAGCATCTACACCGCAAATTGCGCCGCTAGGAATATAAACTTTACAATTATTTATAATTGCTAACCTGCGTAATTGTCCGGAATTACTGACTACGCCACCAACGCTCATAATCATAATATCCCTTCCCGAGGATAAGGCCTTGCGGGAAATATCCCAGGATGATTTAGCTGAAGAAGCCTCAATAACTAACCGGGATTTTTTAATTAAAAGACTAAGATCCCTAACTCCTAATGATTTTTTCTTTAATAAACGGCTTAACTTAATTGATTTAGACTTATCAATATCGTAAAGCGCGGTTAATTGCGCATCCTTGGCAAAATCTCTCACGATCACTTTTGCCAAAGAGCTTCCTATTGCTCCGCACCCCACAATTCCTATCTTTAATTTAGGCATCTTCCCTGAAAGTTATCAATCAACCGGGTATTACCGATTTTTACTGCCAATACTATAAAATAATCCTTACTAATTTTCTTTAATGGCTGAAGAGTATCCGGGTCAACTAACTCAACATAGTCAATCTTGGCAGCCTTCTTTTTTATGAGCGCTTTCATCCTGTTAATGATCCTATCCGCATCCCTTGCCCCATTTTGAATTAGAATTCGAGCCAGATTTAAAGATTGGCTTAAAACTCGCGCCTTCTTTCTTTCTGCTATATTTAAGTAACTATTTCTTGAACTCATCGCCAAGCCATCTTTTTCGCGTATCGTCGGCAAGACTTTTATTTTTAGCGGAATATTTAAATCCCTAACCATTTTTTTGATTATTATCGACTGCTGAGCGTCTTTCTGCCCGAAGTAAGCGATATCCGGCTGAATGATATTAAACAATTTAGTAACTACCGTAGCCACGCCAGCAAAATGCCCCGGACGGGATTTGCCGCAAAGAACTTGGCTTAGGCCTTCAACAGAAACATAAGTAGTAAAATTATCCGGATACATATCTTTTGATTTAGGATGAAAAACAAAATCCACACCGGCTTTTTCACAAAGCGCTAAATCTTTTTCTTCCGGCCGGGGATATTTATTTAGGTCTTCTTTCGGACCGAATTGTTTCGGATTGACAAAAATACTTATTACCGTGATATCATTATCTCTGACCGCTTGATGGATAAGGCTAAGGTGGCCTTGATGCAAAGCTCCCATTGTCGGAACAAACCCGATCGTCTTACCTTTTAGTTTATATTTAATTAAAGCCTGACGGATTTTATTGGGGCTGCTTATCACCCGCATATTACCTCGGCTAAAGGTTTAATCACGAAATCGCGCTTAAACATTCTGGGATGTGGAATAGTTAACTTTCTACTCTTTATAATTCTGTCAGCATAAAGCAAGATATCCAGGTCTAACGGCCTTGGGCCATTACGCACGGTTTTTACCCGTCCCAATTCTTTTTCAATTTTTTTTAATTTTTTAAGAAAAGTTAGCGGCAGGAGTTCTGTTTTGACCTTTAAGCAACCGTTGAGGAATTTTGGCCC
>JAPLLQ010000050.1 GCA_026387485.1 Candidatus Omnitrophota bacterium
AAAAACTTGAAGAAATTATTCGGTAAAGCTCTGGCCTCTAAATGATAGGCCGGCCGGCCATCTATTACAGCGACCTCCTTAACTTCCAAGGTAATGTAGCCTGAGGGGATGCCAATCCAATCTACGGCATAAACTAATCTTTCTCCTAACTGTATAGACTTAATTGACGCTTCGATTTCGGCGGGTTTTAGATCATGGTTGACTTTTTTATCGTAAGTACGCACCTGATGCGCACAAGAGGAAAGAAATAAAACTAAAACAAAGATCAGCGGTATTCTCATAACACCTCTAAAGACATATCTATCGCCTTAACCGAATGGGTCAATGCTCCGATAGAGATAATATCTACTCCGGTAGCAGCAATCTTTCTGACGCTCTCGAAATCAACCCCTCCGCTGGCTTCTAATTTAGTCGGCAGATGGTGGCTTTTAAATTCAGTGTTATTGCGGATCTTTACCGCTTCTTTTATATCTTCCGGGCTCATATTATCCAACATGATTACATCCGGCTTAAAATATAACGCATGTTTAAATTCATCTAAATTCTGCACCTCGATTTCAATTTTAAATCCCTTAGGCACACTGGGTAACTTTTCATAGCCTTCGGTGACTTTAATATGGTTATCTTTGATCAAGATCATCTCGTCCAAACCCATGCGGTGGTTATGGCCGCCCCCGACCCTTACCGCGTATTTCTGTAGCTCTCTTAAACCAGGAAGGGTCTTTCGGGTATCGGTAATTTTAGTTTTATATGGCTCGATATGCTCAACATATTCCCGGGTTTTAGTAGCAATACCTGAAAGCATACTTAATAGATTAAGCGCTACCCTTTCAGCGCTTAGAATACCTGCTGCTTGCCCGGATAGTTTAATAATAACTTTTTGGGCTTTTATCTCTTGTCCCTCCTTAGCTAAGGCTTTAAATCTAAGCGAACTGTCAACGGTCTTAAAGACCTTCTCTGCAACATCCAAGCCGCAAAGAACACAGGGCTCTTTAACCAAAATATCCGCCTCAATCTTCTTATCTTTAGGTATAGTCAACTGTGTAGTTATATCTCCTTTGCCGATATCCTCAATTAAGGAATGGCGGACAATATAATCTAACTTCTCTTGGTCTAGCTTTGGTTCCGTTTCAGAAAGGAAATATTTACCTAAGCCCATTTTTCACTCCTTTTAGTTTTTTAAGTTCCTCTTTGAGGCTGTTTAATTTCTCTCTCTCCTTTTCAACTATTTCAACCGGTGCGTTTTTAAGAAAGTTTTTATTAGCTAACATTGCCTGCTTTGATTTTAGATCGGCCTCGGTTTTCTGGACTTTCAAATTTATCTTCTCTATCTGTTTTTCTATGTCAATAACGCCCTGAAGGGGTATGGCTATATGCATATCTTTTAAGACATTAACGAATTCGCCTTTCAAAATCCGGTACTCATCTTTAACCGATAACCGGCTTAAGCGGCAAAGGTTTTTTATATCCGGCGAAAGAGCTTCGATGAAAGCTCTCTTTATTTTATTGACACAAGAAATCTTAACTTCCAGATTATTTAAGCCTGAGGTTAAATCCAATTCCGAACGCATATTCCTTATAGTTGTAATAATTTCGCATACCTCATTCATCTGATTTTCTATTTTTTTATCAATAATATCTTCCTGAATATGCGGCCAGGACGAAAGCATAATTGAACTACCTTCATGCGGAAGCTTCTGCCATATCTCTTCCGTGATAAAAGGCATGAAGGGATGCAGTACCCTTAAGAATTTTTCAAGTATTTTATACATGACTACCTGATTATGCCGGTCGGTTATATTAGATTTGATTAATTCCAGGTACCAATCGCAAAATTCATGCCAGAAGAACCCGTAAACCAGGTTAGCTGCTTCATTAAACTGATACTTCTCCAGATTTTTCTCCACACTTTTAAGGGTTGAATAAAATCTGCTCAATATCCAACGGTTAACTAAACTGAGATCATCTTTCTTAAATAATAGACAAAGGTCGGTCTTAATAACAGAAGCATCCGGATTCATTAGGATAAACCTTGAGGCATTCCATAGTTTATTGGCAAAATTCCTTCCCTGCTCAAATCTTTCCTTAGATAAATAGACATCCTGTCCTTGAGCGGTTATAGAAATAAGGCTAAAACGCAAAGCATCAGTACCGTATTCATTGATTATATCCAAGGGGTCAATAATATTACCTAAAGATTTAGACATCTTTTTTCCTTCAATATCCCGTACAGTCCCATGAATATAAACATCCTTAAAAGGAATCTCTCTCATAAATTCTAAACTAGCCATAATCATCCGGGCAACCCAAAAAAATATGATTTCCGGGGCAGTAACCAGGGTCGAAGTAGGATAAAAATATTTGAGGTCCTCCTGATTTTTAAAAGTAGCAAAGGGCCAGAGCCATGAAGAAAACCAGGTATCCAGAACATCCTCATCCTGATAGATATCCTGGCCTTTACATTTAAGACAGCTAGCAGGTTTAGCTTTAGAAACTATTGGTTCATTGCATTTACGGCAATAATAAACCGGAATGCGGTGCCCCCACCAGATTTGCCGGGATATACACCAATCTTGAATATTCTCCATCCAGTTTAAATATACCTTGGTCCAACGCTTAGGATAAAATTTTATCTTTCCTTTTTTTACTGCTTCAATTGCAGGCCCAGCTAAGGGTTTCATCTTGACAAACCACTGTTCGGATAAATACGGCTCAACTATTGTATGGCAGCGGTAACAATGGCCGGCGGATAATTGATGCGGCTCTACCTTTTGAAGTAACCCCTGCTCTTTTAAATCCTCTAAAATAACCTCCCTTGCCTCAAACCTATCCATATCGCGGTAGTCACCGGCTAGCGTATTCATCCGACCATCAGGATGCATTACATTTATGAATTCAAGATTATGTTTTTTTCCTAATGCGTAATCATTCGGATCATGCGCCGGCGTGACCTTGACCGCTCCGCTACCAAATTTCATATCCACCATTGAATCAGCGATTATTTTTATTTGACGGTTAACTAAGGGCAAAATTAAAGTTTTACCGATAAGCTTCTTATACCGCTTATCCTTCGGATTAACCGCAACCGCAGTATCACCTAGCATTGTCTCCGGCCGCGTAGTCGCCACAACAATAAATTCTTTAGAATCCTTAAATGGATACTTAAGGTAATAGAGATTCCCCTGTAGGGTACGGTGAGCTGCTTCTTCATCGGATAATGCGGTTTGGCAACGCGGGCACCAGTTGATAATATAGCTGCCCCGGTAAATCAAACCCTTCTCATATAGCCAGACAAATACCTCCCTGACCGCCTGAGAATATTCCTTATCCATGGTGAAACGCAAGCGTTGCCAATCACAAGATGAGCCTAATTTTTTAAGTTGATGGATAATCGTTGAACCGTACTGCTCTTTCCACTCCCAGACCCTTTGGATGAATTTATCCCGGCCTAAATCCTGGCGCTTAAGATTCTCTTTGGCTATTGATTTCTCAACAACATTCTGAGTAGCGATACCGGCGTGGTCAGTCCCCGGCATCCAAAGCGCCTCAAAGCCCTTCATACGCTGATAACGAATAAGGATATCTTGAATGGTATTATTTAAGGCATGCCCCATGTGCAGGATACCGGTGACATTGGGCGGCGGGATTACTATGCAAAATGGCTTCTTAGAAATACTGGGTTTGGCAGAAAATAATTTGTTCTCTTCCCAGAATTTATACCACTTATCTTCAACATCTTTGGGGTTATACTGCTTTGGGATTTCATCTATCATTTCAGGTTATCTTTAAGAAGCTTATATTCCACACTATCAATCAGCGCTTGCCAACTGGCTTCAATGATATTTTCTGATACGCCGATAGTATTCCAGCTGTCTTTTTCATCCTGCGACTGGATCAACACCCTAACTTTAGCTGCGGTCCCGGCTTTTTCATCCAGTACCCGGACTTTAAAATCAGATAAGCGCATTTTAGAGAGCGTAGGATAAAAATCACGCAGGGCCTTGCGTAAAGCATTATCCAAAGCATTCACCGGCCCGTCACCTTCAGCAGCAGTATGTTCTTTTACGCCCTTCACCTTTAGCTTCATGATCGCTTCAGAGGTAATTTTCTTATCTGACAGCTTTTCAATAACTACCCGAAAACCCTCTAATTCAAAAAACTTTTTATATTTTTTAAGCGACCGCTTCATCAATAACTCAAAGGAAGCCTCAGCTGCCTCAAAGTGATAACCCTGGTGCTCTAAATTCTGGACTAATTTTAAAATCTTCTTAGTCTGAGGATTCTCTTTACTTAAATCCAATTCCAAGTCTTTAGCCCTAAGTAATACTCCGCTTTTTCCGGCTAATTCAGAGACCAGTATCCTGCGGTGGTTACCGACTAATATTGGATCAATATGCTCATAGGTCTTAGGGTTCTTAACTACAGCATTAATATGCACCCCTCCCTTATGAGCAAAGGCTGATACACCCACATAAGGCTGATCACTTCTTTGATTCATATTGCTAATCTCACTGACAAAATGCGAAACAGCGGTAAGCTCTTTTAATTTATTATCCAAGATGCAATCAATACCCATCTTTAGCTTAAGATTAGCGATAATCGAAATAAGGTCAGCATTTCCGCAGCGCTCTCCGATTCCGTTAATTGTCCCCTGGACCATATCTGCCCCTGCCTCAACCGCAGTCAGAGAATTAGCAACAGCCAGACCGCTGTCATTATGGCAGTGGATCCCCAGTAAAACTTTAATTTGCGGCTTGATCTCTTTAATTATCCTGCTTAATTCTGAAGTAAGTGTACCGCCATTGGTATCGCATAAAACAACTGCCTTGGCTCCTGCTTCCTGAGCGCTTAAAAGGCACTTTAAGCTGTATTCAGGATTATCTTTATATGCATCAAAGAAATGCTCAGCGTCATAAAAAACAGTTAAGCCCTGTCCGGTGAGAAAACCCACCGTATCCTTAATCATACTAAGGTTTTCCTCAAGCGTAGTCCTTAAAACATCTGTAATATGAAGATCCCAGGTCTTGCCAAAAATAGTAACCAGCTTCACCTTAGATCTTACCAGGGCTTTTAGATTACTATCGTCCTTAGATTTAGTGCCGCTTTTACGGGTTGAGCCAAAAGCAACCAATTCGGCATTCTTAAGCTGCTCTTTATTCATCTTAAGAAAAAATTCCATATCTTTAGGATTAGAGCCCGGCCAGCCTCCTTCAATATAATGCACCCCCAGCATATCCAATTCCCGGGCAATGCGCACCTTATCCATTACAGAATAAGAGATCCCTTCACCTTGAGAACCGTCACGTAAGGTAGTATCGTATAATTTTACTTTTCTCATTTTTACCTCTTAAGCTTTAGCCAATCCAAATTTTCCATGCAAAGCCTTAACCGCGGTCTCTGCATATTTTTTCTGAATAATACAGGATATGCTTATATCCGAGGTAGAGATCATCTCAATATTCACCTTATGCTCGGCTAAAACCTCAAACATCTTAGCCGCAACTCCCGAATGCGACTTCATCCCCACCCCGACAATAGAAACCCTGGCAATATCATTATCTTCCAGAACTTCACCTGCCCCGATATTCTTGGCTACCTTTTTAGTAATCCTTAGAGTCTTCGGCGCATTCCCTTTATTGACAGTAAAAGATATATCAGTCTGACGCAGATGGCTGACATTCTGCACAATCATATCTACGCTGACACCCTTAGTGGCGAGCTCATTAAAAATCTTAGCCGCTATTCCCGGACGGTCAGGAACATTGCAAACCGTAACCTTTGACTCACTGTATTTTTAAAACTTGAGCGCACATGTATAGGTACATCGAATTTTTTGGCTACTTCTATGGAACGAGCTTGCATTACCTGGGCACCCAAGGAAGCCATCTCAAGCATCTCGTCATAGGTGATCTGGTGGATTTTTCTTGCCTTTGGCTCAATACGCGGATCAGTAGTATAGATCCCCTCTACGTCAGTATATATTTCACACTCATCGGCTTTTAATTCCTTAGCCAGGGCCACAGCTGTTAAGTCTGAACCGCCGCGGCCTAAAGTAGTAATATCCTGATTCAAGGTAACTCCCTGAAACCCGGCAACAATCACGATTTTTCCCTGCTTCAACGCCTCTTTAATCTTATCGGCATTTATTTTAATAATCCTTGCCCG
>JAPLLQ010000093.1 GCA_026387485.1 Candidatus Omnitrophota bacterium
ATAGGGTAATAATTAAAAGAATGGTTTTTTCATAGTTCCAGATGCGGAAAAAATAAGGGCTGTTCTTTTGCGCGTTTCGCGCGTCATTATTATCTTGAGCCTCTGAAAATAATTCTAACTGCTCTTTATGCCTTTCCATGTATCTGGGTCTGTGTTTTCGGGTTGTTTTGGTTTAAATAAATTTTTGTGTTGAATTTCCTTATGACTTTTAAGAAAGCCTCTACTACCCTAGGGTCAAATTGGCTACCACTCTTAGTTTTTATTTCTTTTATCGCTGAATTGATATCCTTTCTTTCACGGTAGGGACGGCCATATACCATAGCCTCAAAGGCATCAGCCACCGCCATAATCCGCGCGCCTTGGGGAATCTGGCCTTTTTTGAGCCTCGAGGGATAACCTGTACCATCGTATTTTTCATGGTGGTGCATGATTATCGGGATTACCGGTTTGAGCACCTGCAAAGGCCTTAATATCTGAGCACCCTTGACCGGATGTTTTTTAATGATATTAAATTCTTTGGTAGTAAGCTTTGTAGTTTTCATCAATATCTCAGGGGGAATATCTGCTTTTCCGGTATCGTGCAGAAGGCTAGCATATTTTAAACTTTGAATCTGTTTTTCATCAAGCTGCATCTGATGGCCGATTCCCGTGACTAAACGGCTAAAATAAGGCGAATGCGTATACTCTTGGGGTACCCGGGTATCTAAAAGGGTAACTAAGGATTTAATCCCCCCTAAGACTATTTTTTGCTGCTCTTCATAAAGCTGAAGGTTTTTTATTCCGATTATTGCCTGTTCTACCAGAGTCATTAATATCTCCTGCTCAAACCTTTCAAAGACCGGTGCATTTTTAGCCCGTTTGATAACGATGATTCCGATAATATCATCGGATATAAGCGGAGCAGCTAAAAGATTGCCTTTCCTGATAACCGAGCTGGTTTTTAATATCCGTTTCTCTATTCCCTGGGAAATCTTACCGTTTTTATCGGTAATGTATTTATTTTTATCAGCGATAATACATTTTAATATGTAATGCCTCTTAAGCGGATCAAGGATGATAATGGAACAATAGCGGGAATTTAATATCTGGGAAATAAGCCTGGCCAAGCGGCTAATTAAGTCTTTTAGATCATAGGTAGAATTAACTAGCCTATATACGCTATGGATTGCCGAAATCAGTGTTTTATACTTTTTCGTAGGGGTTGAATAATTTTTTATATTCATCTAAAGCATACCTGTCTGTCATTGCGGCGATATAATCGCAAACCGCCCGCCTTACTCCGTCTTTAGCCACCCTATTTTGTACTTCCGGGGGGAGCTGTTTAGGAGTGGCGATATAAACATTAAAAAGCTCTTTTATAAAACGCTTTGCCTTAATACTCATCCGGATCACCCGGTAATGATGGTAAAGTTTATCCATCAGAAAGGCGCGCAACGGCTTTCTTAATTTTAGCATATCTTGGCTAAAAGTAACAATTTTTTTATTGGTATTTTTGGCGTCAGCAGCAGACTTAAGTTTTAACCTTTCGATGTTACGCTCTGTTTCTTCTATTAAATCCGTGACTTGAAGGTTAATCAACGAACGGATAATCAAATATTTCTTTTTTTCTTCCGGGATTCTGGCGTATTTTCCGGCTATATCTTTATTTATAGTTTCCCAGACCGCTAAACCCTCTAAATCCGCTTCTTTTATCAGGCTGGAAGTAAGGCCATCATCAAGATCGTGGTTATCATAGGCTATCTCGTCGGCAATATCAACTACCTGTGTTTCTAAGGTTGGAGATTCACGGGGAGCGAGCTCTTTTATTTTTCCGGCCACATCAAAAGCCGTAGAGTGTTTGGCGATCCCCTCTCTTACTTCCCAGGTTAGGTTAAGCCCGGGAAAATCTGGATATTTTTCTTCCAAGTAATCCACTACCCTTAAACCCTGCATATTATGGTTAAAACCCCCGAACTTAGACATAAGTTCATTCAGGGCTTCTTCCCCGGAATGGCCAAAGGCAGTATGGCCCAAATCATGGGCTAATGCTATTGCTTCAGTCAGATCAACATTTAACCTTAAGGCTGAAGCAATAGTCCTGGCGATCTGGGAAACTTCGATTGTGTGGGTTAACCTTGTCCGGTAGTAGTCACCCTCNNNNTGTCCGGTAGTAGTCACCCTCATGATTAACAAATACCTGAGTTTTATATTCCAGGCGCCTGAAGGCAGCAGAGTGGACAATCCGGTCACGGTCCCTTTGATAGCAGGAGCGATAAAGATGCTCTTTTTCTAGGTATACCCTTCCTTTGCTCTCTTGGCTTTTCATCGCGTAAGGAGCCAGAATAATCTTTTCTAATTCTTTAATTTGATTTTGCCTGAGCATTTTTTAATTTTTGGTATAATTCATCCAGTGATTGGGATATAACTTTAGTGCTAAAAAGAGTAGGCATAAAATTAGTATCGCCTCTCCAGCGCGGGACTATATGTATATGCAGGTGCCCGGTAATTCCTGCTCCAGCGCTTTTAGATAAATTGATCCCGATATTGTATCCATCGGGATTTAATACTTTTCGTAACAACTTTTGAGCTTTATTTAGGGCATTAAATAAATCTAAGCCTTCCTCTTTTTTTAACTGGCTGAGCTTTCCGATATGCCTCTGAGGAGCAATCAGGATATGGCCGTTGTTATAAGGGAAGATATTTAGCATGGCTAAGCTGTATTTAGTTTTAAATATAAGGTACTCTTTGGCCTTGAGGTTTTTCTTTAGACAAAATATACACCTCTTTTGTTTAGGGTTACGCACATAATTGATTCTCCAGGGAGCCCAGAGTTTATCCATATTTATAATTTAATAATCCTCGCTTCAATCGCCTCGTTTATATCTATTATACCGTAAGAATTATAAGTAGCGAATATTTTATCTGTTGGGCTGCCCGGGTTAAAAAATAATATGCTCCCTTTTTTCTCATTTAAGGGTGAATGCGAATGTCCGAAGATGATTATATCTACCGCATCATTCTTAAACGCAGCGGTTAGTAATTCAGGTAGCTTGTTGCTTGCACCGGCCCCGT
Organism: Candidatus Omnitrophota bacterium; assembly: GCA_026387485.1. Lineage (GTDB taxonomy): Bacteria > Omnitrophota > Gorgyraeia > Gygaellales > Profunditerraquicolaceae > JAPLLQ01. The sequence continues at coordinate 3,052 of JAPLLQ010000093.1, forward strand.
GCATAATCCCGATTTTAAAATTTCCCACTTTTATGATTTCTTTTTGCGGTAATTTTTTCTTAATCTCTTCGGGATCCATATTCCCCGAGACCGCTATTATCTTACTGCAGGCGTTTTTTAATTTCTCAAAAGTAGCCAAATCGATAAAGTCTCCGGCGTGGATAACCATATCCGCAAGCTTTACCTCCTCCATTAATTTTTGCGGGATGGCATCTGCTCCTTCCGGAATATGGGTATCTGAAATTACTATTATCCTCATGCTATCACCCGGGGCCGGGAATATAAATCTAAGATCTGGTTTAGATTGTTAATATCCCAAGCCCAGATTTTTTCTTCTAAGGCTCGTAGCCTAGTATTCATATCTATATCTTTTAAAGTGATTATAATTTTACGCTGAAGCTTATGCCGGTATTTGCGGCATTCTTTTGAGAATTCCACAATATCTTCCTCGTTCAGATGCTCATTCTTTACCGCGATAATCCACAGGCTTTCATTACAACGGCCGATAATCCCGTTTTTAAGTATCTGGCTGCGGAATTCCAGGGGTTTTATCTCCCTAAAGTGGTTAAGCCGAATTTTCTTTCTCTCTACCTGGATCAATTCATTTTCAAAGAGGCGTAAAAGATCACTCATCCTCTCCATAAGCGGTTTTCCGGCCGCAAGAGTAAACTCCTGGATCATCCCCTCTATCTTATCGCGGAATTTTTCTTTTTGGTTCTTAGCGTTAAAAGTAAAAGCCTGAAGTTTTTCCTGATAGACGAATTTCATCCAGAAACTGAATATTCGGTCGTTTATTTTTAAGAAGTCTCCGTTTCGGGTGATAGTATCGAGTTCTAGAAGGTAATTTAGCCTGTAGTCCAGTTCCTTTTTTTGTTTATGCAGGATATGCCCGATATCTTTGATTTTATTCCTGCCGCTGGATATCAGGTACAAGATCGATATGTAATCATTAGTGTTAGTCCGGTCAAGGAAGCGTTTGATGTAATTTGAAAACCTCTGGTTTAATATTCCCGCGGGATCAAAAAGCAGACCTTCTAATAAATCAGCCAGATTTTTACCGCTCTGCTCAGTAAATGCGCTGGAGATGATTTCAAGGTACATTGGATATCCGCCGGTGAAATGCACGACAAAATCCCTTAAAGCGGGATTAAGGTTAACGTTTTGGAATTTGCATTTTAGGTACTCTTCGCTCGTTCTTATATCAAAGGGCTCAACCGTAATTACCTCAAAGTTCCCAAATAGTAAAGAGAGATTTTTGGAAAGTATGGCTTTAGTTTTAAATTTTAAGGAGCTTATGATAATAAACATCGTATTCTTATTGGTAATCAAGAGCTTTGACCAATCCCGGTAAAGATTCTTAAAGCCAATATCTTCCAAATTTTGAAATTCATCCAGGATAACAACAGTTGATTTCCCGGTTTCTTTATAGAGTATTTCACAAAGCGACATCAGGTCGCTAAAGATATTGTTTTTCTTCCTCTTGCTTAAACCATCCAAGATTAATTTTATCATTTCGCAGGTCTTAGGTATGTATCTTTGGGATTTAGCGATAAGGAAATCAATGTCCTCTTTTAGGGGAAGAGCGCTGTTAATCAGAAAGTTATAAAGCAGCACTCCGATAAACCTTCTGGCAAACGAATTTATTGATTCTGAGCGGGCTTCGAAATAAAGCGTAAGTATGCGGTTATCGGAAAACGTATCCAGAAATTTAAAGATCAGGGAGGTTTTACCGACTAGTTCGTCTCCGATTATGGCGATATTCTGGCGGTAATTATCCTTTAAGCCGCTGACCCTTTTTTGAAGTAAATTCAAATAATTTTGCCGTGCGAAAAATATGCTTTTTGTCATGGTAGATAAAATAACGGGTTTTGCGGTATATGTCCTTTACGAATCTCAAAATGCAGGTAGGTGTTTTTATCCCTGCCTGATGCGCCGGCCTTGGCAATAACTGTCCCTTGGCGTACGCTCTCTCCGAGTTTAGCAAAAACTTGCTTGTTTCTGGTATAAACCGTAAAAAAATTATCTCCGTGGTCGATAATTATAGTCTTTCCGTATCCGGTGAAATCCTCGTCTAGGAAAACAATCCTGCCGCTGCGGCTAGCCTTAACATCCAAGGAACCAAGGGGCTGTATATTTATACCTTTATTAAGCATATTGTGTGAGATTTGGCCGAACCTACTTGATATCCTGCCATTTAAGGGCCAGACAAAGTCATCTTCGGCATATTTTATCTCCGGTATTTGCGGTTTAATCCGGTTAGGTATAAATATCTTCTGTCCAATTTCTATATTAGTTGAATTCGGGATATGGTTAATCCTGACTAACTCCTCTATATCTACCCCATACATTTTAGATATCCTCCATAAGGTCTGGCCTTTTTCTACCTGATGATAAATCCCGGGCATAGTTGGTTTAGGTAGAGTTGGTTTTACATAAGGAGCAGTGGCGCAACCGGATAAAAAGAATACCCAAAAAATACCGATAATTATATAATTTAATATTTTTCTATCCTTAAACATGTCATTGCAAAGCGAGTGAGGGGAATCGAACCCCTATATCTAGCTTGGGAAGCTAGTGTTCTGCCACTGAACTACACTCGCAAACATTTATCCATTAATTTAATTGAGCAATACCTACCGCACATGGTGCAAACATCGTTATTAGCCGGAAGCGATGATTTCC
>JAPLLQ010000127.1 GCA_026387485.1 Candidatus Omnitrophota bacterium
AAAATCTGTAGTCTGTTCATTGGTGCCCGGGAAAAGGCTATCTTTAGATAAGAGCTTGATTACCTTGCCAAGTTCTTGCGGTTGTTTAGGAAGAATTAGGATTGGTTCTGGCTGGAATTTTAAGTATTCTTCTATAGCCTGAGGGTTGAATTTATCCGGCGTAAGGCTGGGTTCAGGGTAATCAGCCACCAATGCTAAAACCTGTTCTTTATTTGCCAGGCCATTTACAAGCATAAGGTTATAGCATTCCAAGACCTCTGTATAAAGCTTAGAGTCAGGCAGTGCTTTGCAAAAAACCATAACCTCTTGCATTTGGTTTTTGGTAAGTTTAGAATAGGCCTCTATGGTAGCCAGCTCTGCGGCAATCTCAGAGTTGATATCTTTTGGCTTGCCACTAAGCTCAAGGATAAAGTGGGTGGTTTCATGGACGCTAAAGAGGTATAAGAGCAGTTTGGCTGCTTCGGGGTTTTGAGTAAACACTTGACGTAGCTTTTGATCTATTAATGTGGCATAGTTACCGCCTAATTCATAAAGAGCAGCTCCTGAAGGAATTACTCCCCAAGCATAGCCGGCAAAACGCTCATCTTCCTGGGCAAGTGATAACTGCGGGAAGTTGGCTTTAAGCATTTTAAGGGCTTCGTCAAGCGGAGCAAAATCCAACATCGGGTCCTTCATCTCAATGGGCTTAGCGTAGTCAGCGGCAAGAAGCGATGCGCCGAGGCGGGAATTAACAGTTGGCTTACTTAAATGCTGCCGCTTAAGCTCCTTTACTTCTTTAGCAGTCAAACAGAGATAAATATTGTTATGTCTGTAATAAAAGGTCCGTGTATGTCCATCTTCTAGCTTAAATACGCCTTCCTCTACTGTAGCCAAAGCCTCCCCATACAGTTCATCAATATTTTTCCTCACTAAACGTATGAAGTAAACATAAGTCTTTGGACCTCTACTATCAATAGTACAAAGAATATCACCCTCTTCTACTGCCCAAAGCTGGGTACGGCCACCGACACTGATTTTCTTATTATTCCTACGGGTTATGCCGGAATTACCGCCCATTTTCTTAAGCACGTCCCTTGCTTTTTTAGCATCGCGAGCCAAAACAGAACGCAGGAATTCTCGATAGAGATCCTTACTCTTTATGCGAGAGAGCGACTTCTGCGCCATAAACTCATCTTTCATCCTCTTTAATTCTCCAGCAGTAGATATAAGCCAAACAGAAATTAGGATAGTTATTTCGTCTCCTTGTATCTTTATGCGCGGCTCTTTTCCTTTTTGAAATACCTTAATCTTGCGGGTCTTTTCATTAATTTCACAAAGCACCCTTCCTATGATAAAGACACCCTCAGATACATCCGTAACTTCCATAAATTTAGGGTTATAATTCCCCTTAGGATATTTTAATAAGAGAATATCTCCTTTTTTAATTAGGCCTTTCTCTTGGTCAATTATAAATTGGGAATTGCTAAAGGGCGCAAATGTTCCATCATTCATAAATTGATTTAATAGCCCCTGCGCTTTTTGGTTTCTGGTTAATAGATAATACAAGAATTTCTTCTGCGGGTCCTTAGGTAAATCGGCAGAAAGATTTTTTGGGGTTTTCTTCGCTGCTTTCTGTATTTTATTTATTCCTGCATACTCCTTAGTTTTCATAGAATCAAATTTAGCTGAGTCAAGGTTTGAATCAGGGTATTGCCCTACGAAATCTCTGATACGCTCAATCTGCTGCTCAAGATTAATATGTTTGGTAACTATCTCATTAATGAGTTGCTTATAGAAGTCAAGTACCGGTAATAGCCTGCCTTTCCAGTATTTATCTTGCTCTAGCTTTTGGCAGAGCTCATATAGCTTCTGCCAATCGTTAGCCTTTAAGATAGAGTAGTTACGAATAATCTCATATTCGGCAGCAACTTCAGTGTTGATATCATGTGGCTTACCGGATAAGCGTAAACAGGCTTCTTTGGCTTCATGCATAAGTAGGATGAAGATAAGACTGGTTACTACTGCTTGATTGGAAGGATTAAATTTATCTTTTAAACGCTCATTAAGCAGGCAGGCGTAGTAGCCGTTACCTCTGGTAATGGCTGCCGCAGAAGAAATCTTTGCCCAGAAGAAACCGGCGAATTCTTCTCTCTTCTTGATATCAAAGACAGGAGCAATGTTCTTACAGTTGTGGTTAAAGAGCTCAAGGGCTCGTTCAAGCAGCTTAGGCGCTACCTCCTCTTTGATTTTTGGCTCCTGCTTGTAATCAATGGCAACTAATGAGGCGCCGAGGCGGCTATGCACGCCAGCGCTTTGTGGCGCGGAATTAACAACTTGAGCATTGTTTTTCCCGGGGATCAAATTAAAACAGGCAAGGTGAAAACCGGAAGAAGTCTCTACCCATACAGCAATAGTATCAGCGTAAATAGCAGGAGCTCCAAAGTTTGTAACCACTTCATTGGTTACGGGAAAGAGGCTGCCTATAGAAAAGAGCTTACTCCAAGACTTACCTTTATCTGTACTTAAGACAAGGCTTGAGTTAAAGTTAGTCGCTACCCATACAGAAATAGTATCAGCGTAAATAGCAGGAGCTCCAAAGTTTGTAACCACTTCATTAGTTCCGGGAAAGAGGCTGCCTATAGAAAAGAGCTTACTCCAAGACTTGCCTTTATCTAAGCTTAAGGCAAGATGTGAATCAGACTTAGTCTTTACCCATACAGCAATAGTATCAGCGTAAATAGCAGGAGACCCAACGCTTGTAATCACTTCATTGGTTACGGGGAAGTTGTTGCCTGTAGATAAAAGTTTAATTGCCTTGCCAAGTTCCTGCGGCTGTTGAATAGGAGCCGGGGCTAGTTTGAGTTCTAAGTATGCTGCTATTGCTTCTTGGCTGAACTTATCTTTTTGTTCGGACATATCAGGATACTTCAGGATAAATTCAGAGAGTCTCCGCATGCTGGCGGTTTCATTGAGCGGTTCGCCTAAACTTCCCTGAGTAATTTCTTCATAGAGTTTAAGCACAGGCAAGAAACGGCCTTGCCAGTAAGGGTCTTTTTCCAAAGTGGCGCAGAAATCACGCAGAAATTTCCAGCTTAAAGATGGAATACTGTAGTAATTTTTATTATGCTGATTACGGATAGCGTCATATTCACAAGCCACCTCAGTATTGATGCCCGGCTGGATACCTTTTAAGCAAAGTATGGCCTCTTTTGCTTCGTGCACAAACAGAAATTCCACAAAATCTTTTTCATCGACTTCCATCCTGCCGTTTGCTTTTGTCAAAACAGGCCTGAGACGCTCATTAAGCAGGAAGGCGTAGTAGCCGTTACCTCTGGTAATGGCTGCCGCAGAAGGAATCTCTGCCCAGAAGAAACCGGCGAATTCTTCCTGCCCCTCAAAATCAAAGATACGGGCAATATCCTCGCATCTAATAAATAAATCGCCGCGGATTTCCTCTAAAAATGGCTCGCTAATCTCATCTTTAACTTTCACCTCCGCTTGATAATCCTCAAGGTCAAGTGACGCACCAAGGCGGCTGGAGGCAACAATACCGCTATCCAGCTCTGCAAATTTCTTCTCATCAGTTATCTTATCCTCGGACAAAAGCCGTGAGTAAATCAGCAGGGTATTTTTGGCTTCTTTGCTAAGCTTAGGCGCCTGCTTTATGCTGCTTATTAATCCCTGTAAATACATCAGAATCATTGCTGACTTAGGGCCTTTTTTGCCACCAGCCTGCAATAAGAAATTCATATTTTCAGTAAAGCCGTATTCTTTGGCAGCGTTTCTGGAGAAACGCTTTGCGCCATAGGCCTTGCTAATCTTTTCCTGGTCTAGCTGGAAGATGTCGTTTAAAGACTGGTAAATATCCCCTGCCAAGGAATCAGCCAGTAACTTAGCATCACAAGGAATATTCTGCCAACGATTATGGATATAATCCTCGCTACTTACTAGAGTAGCTAACAGTGCCATAAAAATAGCGGGTTTCAACGCAGGTAAAGAATCCAAAAATTCTTTATCTATAACTAAAACTTCCTCTCCTGCCAGCGAAAGCAAGGTATGCGGCTCTTTAAACCCAGCCTCTTTAAATCCGCTGGCTAAATAAATTTTATCCTTAAGTTTAGTTAAGAATAGCGCGTAACGCTTTTCTTTCTTTAATCCTTCTAAAAGTTCTTCCTTAATCGGCCCTACTAAAAGTGGCAGGTAGCCGGGAGATTTTTCCTCTATAACACTAAGCGCATCCCGGGCCACTAACTTAGTAAACTCACTGCTTAAGCTGGTTGAGACATACTCCAAGGCCTTGCGCAGGCCGTCTTCATTCACCTCTTTAAATTTGCCTTTTTCCTTTAACTCAGCAATTCTATTCCTTACCTTAAGTAAACCGCTAAGCGCTTTTTCTTCAGCATTTCCTGCCTGGCTTACAACCCTAAGCTGCTCGTCCAGCTCTTTATCCGCGGTAGAAATTTCTATATCTACAATCTGCTTGAGCTTGCCTACCTTCTGGTCATTAAATTCTTTTTCCACAATCTCGCGGTGCTCCCGTTCGTTAAAATGATACGCGCCCTGAATAATCTTAGCCATCCGCGCTTCTACAAAATAATCCTGCGGATAGCGCGCCAGGCGCACGATCATTGTCTTGATGTTACGCATAGAAACCGGCGTAGGCAGCTCTTCTTTATCGCTCTCGTAACGATCAAGCAGGGCATTGGTGAATTTAACTAACCGTTCAATAAGCTCCTGCTTAAGCGTACTGTATAATTGCGACTCTAAAATCCTAATCTTGGAATTAAAATCCTCTAAGATATTAATTTGCTCTTTCTCAGGTAGGCGCATAAAATCATGCACACTACAACGGTCAATAAATTCACCCGAGAGCTCCTGTGTCCCCAGATAGGCGGACTTATACGGGTTCATGGTGAAAATAATAAAGAACCCGGGCTCGGCCTGAATGATCTCTCCGTTAGCTAAAAATATCTTGCCGAATTGCATCACATTATTTAGGCAAGCAAAAACCTCAGGCTTACCTTTATTTACCTCATCAATAATTACCGGCCTGCCAGCGCGGGCGGCGCGGGTTACGCAGGCATCAAGCAGGCGGGTAGAATAATCCGCGGGATTTGCATGGGCAAGNNCCGCGGGATTTGCCTGGGCAAGAGTCTTATTGCCTTCCTCATCGCCAAAACCAACATAAGCAATAAGATCTTCGGCAATGCTATTCTTGGTTACAGAATAAGCTTCCACATCCGGGCCATAAAGCAGATAGACGATGTAGGCAGCAATCACATTCTTTCCTGTGCCTGCCTCGCCGATAAACAAAGGATGGCGCGAGGGGACGAAATTACCATTGCCATTTGAGTTTCCATTGCCGTTTTTCGGCCGGTTAAAGGAAATATCTTTCAAAATATCCGCGATATAGCGTTTATTGGTAGGCTCAAGTTTTATCTGTAATTCTAGCGGCACATCCTCAACTTTGTCAGGGCTGGCATCAGCGCAACGCACCTTGATACCCTCTCCAAAGGTAAGATATTTTACTCCACCCTCCTTAATAATTTTTAGTTCCCTGTTTTTAACATATTCCTCTTCTGCTTCTTCTTGTTTTGCCGCAGACAGGGCTTTGAGGGTCGCGTAATTAGAGAGTACGCCCTCAACCTGCCTGACCTGCTCCTCTTCATCCCAACGATAGGAATAAAAACGCTGGATTAAATTATGCATACGCGCAATATCTTCGGGATAGCGGGCAATATGCTGGATGATTTTCACTACATTACGGGTTGAAAGCGGACGTTTTACCATCTCCCCTACCGCGGTAGTGCGGTTAGACTTATCGCGGCCGCGGTATAAACTACGTAAAGAGCCGGCTGCCTGCAATAATTCATCGACTACTTTCCCATATATTTGCTCTACCTCTGTAAGGGTTTTTCCGGTATCGTGCATAAGTATCTTTAAAACCAGCCCTTTTTCCTGTTCAAGGGGCAGGTAATCAATGACAATGGTATAGCAGCGGTTTAAAAACTCTCCGGAGAGCTGATTAACTTTATAAGGGCCTTCCGGCGGATTAGAGGTAGCAATAACCATAAAACCTTTTCCGCCTTTAATCTTGCGGCCGTCCGGCAGGATAACCTCGCGGGCCTCGATGGAATAATTTAGTTTTGCCAAAACTTCGGGTTTAACTTTATTTACTTCGTCAAAAATAATCGCATCCTTATCATCCATTGCCACCGCATATTCTGACTCAGTCCAACCGGTGGTGCCTTTTTTCTTTTCTCCAAAACTGCGGCGGGCCCAGAGGTCATCTTCGGTGATATCGCTATGTAAAGACATAAAACGGCCGTTTTTATTTAATAGCCGCAGGGCGTAATAAGCTAGTAAATCTTTGCCAACTCCGGCATCACCGGTGATATGCAAGATACCCTTGGTCAGATGCTGTGTGGAGATGGCTTTGAGTATCTCAATGATGTTCTCTACATTCTGCTCACATTCATAAAGGTTTTCTTGAGGAACATAGTCTCCTCCTTCACCTCTCTCCCAACGCAGAGTAGGGTCTTGCTTATAGACTAAATATTCAATGCCATTTTTTTCCTCAACCGTAAAGTTCTCGGAAAACCCTAAATCCGGGGCTTTCTTGGCGCGGGCAGTGGCGCGGCCTAAGCGGCTGGAGACAACCTTAAAAACAGATTTATCCAAAGCCATACCGGTTAAGACTGCATATGTAAGGGGAGAGTCCCCTTCGGGGAGTGTTCCTGTTAAGTAATAATATAACCCGGCGGTAACACCAATGATAATCAACGGCAGGAGTTTTCTGAATTGTTTAAGCAGGTCTTTACCGATAGTGCGCACCAACTCTCTTATACTCTCAACCGGTTTTCCAAACGGCGCAAAGGCCTTGGCAATCCCTTTGCAATGTTCTCCAATACCGTAAGCAACATAGGCAATATCTTTATTCTTTTCGTAGATATCCGCGCACTCAGGGCACAAACCATCGCAGGCAACAAACATAACCCTTCTCGCTTCAACTCCATCTTCGCGTTTGCGCATGCGTTTTATCGCAGCAAACATCGCTTCTCGGTTTTGGGTATCAGCAACTATCTCAGGGCAGTTGACCCTATCGCGCAAGCCCACAATTGAATCATAAGCCTTTTTAGCATCATATTTATCCTCATATTCCTTAAAAACCTTATACCCTGCTCCGAAACCAACGATTTCAAATTCTACGCCGGGAATATTCTTTAATATCTCGCCGAAAAGAAGCGCGGTGCGCACGGCATTCATCAACTTTGTGCTCGGGCTATCCATGCTTCCGCTTATGTCAATAATAAACGAAATAATATATTTACGCGCTCCGGGCTCAAGCTGGCGTTTAAAAAGCCGTTTCTCGCGCAGCGGAATAAGCGCGACTTTACGCTCATCAAGCCGGCCTTTGCGCTCGTTCCTGCTCCATTCTGCCTGCTCAATCTCCTGTAAAGTCTTGAGAAGATTCTGCCGGAGGGTTTTTTCATATTCTTTAACCTGCTCGCGGATAGAAGCATACTCATCAAGCTCTTCCCGTGAGAGGCCAGTAAATTGCTGGATTTTTTCTTCTTTCCATTGCACGGTTTGAAATGGATGGCTCTGAGGCTTATTGCCGCCCCGAGAGGCCTGCCTGAGCGCGCCGCCTGCTTCCTGTTTCATCTCCTGCTGTTCATCAGAGGCTGCGCTAATATCCTCAAAAGGCAACGATCCTTCACCCATTACCTCGGGCTCTTTGCCTTTCTCGCTCTCCTGCTTGGATAAGTTACCTGCGTTTTCTTTAAGTTCCCCGGCTTCCTGTTTGGCTTTATCCGCGGCATCCTTTATCTGATCAAGCTCTTCTCCTGCTTCACCGACTTTTTCACGGATATTCTCCGCCCTACCCTTGATACTGTCTATATTTTGCCGCAGTTGCTCAAGTTTCTCTGCTAATTCCTCGGCACTTCCTTGGGCTTGGCTAAGCAGGCGATCGGTTTCTGCCGCATCCTCGCTAATTGTCCGCGCCTTCTCAAGAATACCTTCGGCTTTTTCCGCCATCCCATCAAGTTTATCCTGAGCATCCTTACCGCGCTCGCCTGAACGCTCATCTTCGATAGAGCTGGCAATACCTTCGGCAGCATCTTCAAATCCTTTTGCCCGGGCGCGGATTGCTTTAAGCTTGTCGCGTAACTGATTAATCATCTCCTTCAAATCTTTTGCCCGCGTGTCTTGGCCTAAACCCTCTTTAGTTTGCGGCTGGCCTTTTATTTTAGAGGCGTTATCTTTAATTTCCTTGGCTTCTCCGACTGCTTCTTGGGCTTTATCAGAAATCTCTGTTGCCTGTTTGGAGAGTTCACCGGCTGCTTTCTCAAGCCCTTCAAGCCGCTCTTTTAAATCCCCTAAACCTGGCTTGCCTTTTTGGCCTGCTGCGGATTGAGGAAGAAGCGGGGATGAGCCTTCATCTTTATTCATCCTGCCTCTTTCCTCTGTTGAAGCACCGGCGCTCTTTCCGGAAATATCCTCCATGTCCTTAGCAAGGTCGCCTAATTTCTTAGCCAATGATTTTTGCGCCTGCTTACGTAATTTATCCTGCAGGGCTTTATCTTTTTGCATTTCTTTCAGCCGCTCGCGGATTTTTTGCTGGGCCTTATCGCTTAAATCATCCATTGAAATATCATCAGCGTGTGATTGTCCACCTGCCTGCGGGCTAATAGGAACTTTACCTTTGCCTTGGCCCTGTTGGCCTTGCTGACCCTGGTCGGGCATGGGCATACCGGGCATTGGCGGCATATCATTTATACCAAAGTCGCCATTCTCAATAGCATCATTAATTGCTTTCTTTTCATTTTCCTTATCCAACTGTTTCTCTATATCTTCATTAAGCAGCTCTTTAACAATCGGCCAGATTTCTTTCTTGAGGTAATTGATGAATCCTTCCTCATTCATTCCGATATGCTCTAAGATATCCTCAACCGTCTTATTTATTGCCTGTTTTACTTGCTTATCGCTGACCCGCGGGTCTTCCTGCGGCCTGCCTTTTTCATCCTCAATAAAAACAGAGTAAAGCAGGGCATTTAAGTATTGGGCGAATTTCGGCGCTTCATTCATCCTCTCCTTTTCAAACTCAAGGTCATAGATAAAAAGTTTTTCAGAGTAAAAGGCGTCAATATCTTCCTTGGTGCCGGTAAACTCGGCAATGCCTTTGGCAATCACCCGCACTGTATTTAGGACGCTTACCAGCATATAGAAGGCCTGATTATTACGGTCCTGCTCCACAATACCTTCCTCATGGCAGTAGCGGCTGCGGAAAACCTCCTGCATAAGTACCCCCCTGGCAGCAGGCTGGGAATATTGCACAATATCCCAGGGAACAAAGTGCATAGTGTGTTCGGGCCGTTCATAATTCCAGCGGTTAAGCGCCGGGTTCATAATTTCCCTTACTGTCTTCTCGCGGAACTTAAGCTGATAATCAGGAAGCGCTGCCTTAGCCGAAGGAGCGATTTTGCCTAAAACATTGCCGATATATTTTCTGTCGCGGCTGGTGATTTTGCGGCGATAGTTGATATGGTGGCCGCGGGGAAGATTCCGGCGGCCATAGTCAATGATAAATTTAATCCCGTCAATATGCTCCTTTTTCTCTTGGGCAAAGGCATAGGCGCCCAGATAAACTCCGCCCATCCTTTCTATCCACTCGCGGTAATGAGTAAGTTCGGCGTTCTTAAGATGCTTGGTATAATAATCAACCCTGCTTTCTGTTTTAACCTCGCGCATTAATCTTTCTATTAAAGCTTTAATCATATCCGGTGTTAAGAGTTTGACTTTCTTAGTGTAATCAAATTCTGCCTGCTTGATAATCGCGCGGTGGAGAATAAGGTCATCTTCGGAGATACTTAAAACTTCTTCCAGCGCCTGCGCATCCAAAAGAATAAAGCTAGAGGTTGCCTGAGTAATCATTTCATTGGTCCAGTCAAAAGGAATAAAATTGCGCAAGGCAAGATAGTGAATTATTTCATGCACTAGAGAAGCCTTAAAGAGCGCCGGGCAATCCGTCTGCAGGACTTGTATGGTTACGTCTTTATCTAATATGGGCGCCACTAAAACACCGCCGCTCCTGCCGGAGATTTCAGCGGAAACAAATAAAGACAACTGCCTCAACAAAAACTCCAATGCTTCTTTAGAGAATTCTACTTGGGTAATGTCACTAGGCATAAAGTTACATAACGCCCAAGGATAAATAATCCCGGTTTTGCCTTCTTCATCTGCAGCCAATTCCTTTTCTAAAGCCTTACGCACTCCGGGCTGGTAATCCATCTTATCTAAAAACCAGGCTACATATTTAGCAATCAGTTTCTTCTGTTCTCTGGTGAAATTTTCTTCTTTGACGCGTAAAACCTCAAACTCATCGGCAATCCTCTCAGGGGCAAATCCCGCGTCTTTAACGGTCTTTAAGGTATTAACGATAACCGCCAGGTCATCTTTGCCAAAGCCAGAAGTTAAATTATTGACTACATCTTCGGAAGCACGAATACAACTGTTAAGTGCCTGACTATAGGCTTCAGGTGAAGCCATCTGTAGGCTTAAAATGAGTTGCTCTCTTGCCTGATAATAAGGAATGACTTTCTTGTAGAGCGGATGCGCCTTGGCCTGCTCATATATATAGGTAAAGGTCTCCTGATCCAGCTTATCACCGCAAAGGGCTTTAACGATTGCCTCGGCAGTTTCCTGATTTGCGCCGGCTAATTTTGCAAGTTCATAAAGTATGAGGGTATTCAGTAAGTCGGGTTTATTTTTAAGCAGCTCGTAGATGGCTTGGTCAAGGTAGATATGCTTTTGGTTCTGGTAATTGCCAAAGTGGGCGACGGCGTAACAGTCCGGGCCGCGGATGTAGAGCCCGGGGATGATACTGTTGGATTTGATATTGATGACTTCGGTTGATTTTAAGGTTTCTACAAGGGTGTTCAGGTCGTATCTTTGGCTACCTGATAAAATAATTACTCCATTCTTGCCCTGTTTTTGTACAAAGTCCTTCACGTCCGTAAATACCTGCTTCCTATCTTTAGCCTTGGCTCTTCCTTCCTTAAATGCCCGGGCAATGCGCTCATTTAAGCCGCCTTTTGTGCGGTGAGGAACCTCTCCCCGGCCAAAGGCAGGGCTGGGGGTTGCAGGCAAAACAAGGCGCTTTTGTATACAATTTCCCGAAACTGTTCCATCGGAGCTACTTGCTCTTATGCCGCCACGCTCACCCGTCTCTATCTTCTTCGATTGGTATGTGACGCGCCCATAGGGTACTTTCTTAAAACTTTTAATAACAGAAAAATAGAAATCTTCTTCGCCACGTATATACTCTACTATTATATCCCCCACCTTAATATTTCTAGTGGCAAAAAATTCCATATGCCCTTCTAAAAATTGTCTCATTCTTATGCCTTTACGCTTTACTAAAGCCCTAAGAACTTTAAAATCATTCTGCCTGATGCAACGCAAGAACTCTTGGTACCACTCCTTGTCCGTCATACGCGAGAGCGGATTATGTGATGGTTTCTCAATAGCTTCCTTGCTTAATCCTTCAACGCTCTTTGTTCCTAGCTGTTTGGCATTTTTTGAATGCTGTGAACCTTTGACATGTATCAATTTCACCAGACCAACATTCTCTTTAATTTTCATAGAATCAAATTTAGCTGAGTCAAGGTTCGGGTCAGGGTATTGCCCTACGAAATCTCTGATACGCTCAATCTGCTGTTCAAGATTAATATGTTTGGTAACTATCTCATTAATGAGTTGCTTATAGAAGTCAAGCACCGGCAAAAGCCTGCCTCTCCAGTATTTATCTTGCTCTAGCTTTTGGCAAAGCTCATATAGCTTCTGCCAATCGTTAGTCTTTAAGATAGAGTAGTTACGGATAATCCCATATTCGGCAGCAACTTCAGTATTGATATCATGCGGCTTGCCGGATAAGCGTAAACAGGCTTCTTTGGCTTCATGTATCAGCAGGATGAATATAAGACTGGTTACTGTTGCTTGACTGGAAGAATTAAGTTTATCTTTTAAACGCTCATTAAGCAGGAAGGCGTAGTAGCCGTTACCTCTGATAATGGCTGCCGCAGAAGAAATCTCTGCCCAGAAGAAACCGGCGAATTCTTCTCTCTTCTTAAGATCAAAGACAGGAGCAATATCCTGACAATTCCAATTAAGGAGCCCAAGGGCTCGTTCAAGCAGCTTAGGCGCTACTTCCTCTTTGGCCTTAGGCTCCTGCTTGTAATCAGTGGCAACCAGTGAGGCGCCGAGGCGGGAAAGGACGGATTTATTCTTTTCATAAATTATCTCCCAGAGATTGGCAATCTTATCTACGCTTCCGGTTAAAATCTTGCTGCCATCAGGGCTAAGGGCAATAGACCAACCCAAGCTAGTATCGTTGTCAAAACTAACCAGCTTTTTCAAGGTTAAGGCATCCCAAAGCTTGGCAGTATGATCACTGCTTCCGGTTAAAATCTTACTGCCATCCGGGCTAAAGGCAACAGAATTAACCGAACCATCATGGCCGGTTAGGGTAGCCAGCTTTTTTAAGGTTAAGGCATCCCAGAGCTTGGCAGTCTTATGTGAACTTCCGGTTAAAATCTTACTGCCATCCGGGCTAAAGGCAACAGACCAAACCGAGCCAGTACGGCGGAAAGTAGCCAGTTTTTTAAAGGTTAAAGCATCCCAGAGCTTGGCAGTATGATCATCGCTCCCGGTTAAGACCTTACTGCCATCCGGGCTAAAGGCAACAGAATAAACCGAGCCAGTATGGCCGGTTAAAGTAGCTAGCTCTTTAAAAGTTAAGGCATCCCAAAGCTTGGCAGTATGATCTTTGCTTCCGGTTAAAATCTTGCTTCCATCCGGGCTAAAGGCAACAGACAAAACCGAAGTATCATGGCCGGTTAGGGTAGCCAGCTTTTTTAAGGTTAAGGCATCCCAGAGCTTGGAAGTCTTATGTGAACTTCCGGTTAAAATCTTACTGCCATCCGGGCTAAAGGCAACAGACCAAACCGAGCCAGTACGGAGCTTTTTCAAGGTTAAGGCATCCCAAAGCTTGGCAGTATGATCACTGCTTCCGGTTAAAATCTTACTGCCATCCGGGCTAAAGGCAACAGAATTAACCGAATTATTATGGCCGGTTAGGGTAGCTATATGAATGACTTCTTTGATTTTACCTGAGAAGGTTTGGGCTAGTTTTTGAAGCTTATTAAGGTAATCTTGTATAGTTTTAAGGTTGAATTGAGATGGAATAAGATAAGTATTATTTGGAAAACGGCGGATAAATTCTTTTAGCCGGGTAATAGTATCATCTTGAGAAAGGTTTGCTTTGATAATTTCACCATATAAATTCAAGGCTTAATTTCACCATATAAATTCAAGGCTTCAGTATATCTTTTGGGGTTAGGCAGCTGATTAGAAAATTCCTTTACTTTGTTTTTTTCTTTAAGGGTAAGCTTTGCGTAGGCTTTTACAGTAGCCAGCTCTGCTAAGATTTCCGAGTTGATATCTTTTGGCTTGCCGCTAAGCTCAAGGATAAAGTGGATGGTTTCATGGACGCTAAAGAGGTATAAGAGTAGCTTGGCTGCTTGGGGGTTTTGCGTGAACACTTGACGTAGCTTTTGATCTATTAATGTGGCATAGTTACCGCCTAATTCATAAAGAGCAGCTCCTGAAGGAATTACTCCCCAAGCATAGCCGGCAAAACGCTCATCTTCTTGGGCAAGTGATAACTGCGGGAAGTTGGCTTTAAGCATCTTAAGGGCTTCGTCAAGCGGAGCAAAATCTAACATCGGGTCCTTCATCTCAATGGGCTTAGCGTAGTCAGCGGTAACTAGCGAGGCGCCGAGGCGGGAGTTGATAGCAGAGGTGGACTTTACAGGCAAAACAAGGCGGGATACTGTACGTCCTCCCCAAGCTTTTTTCAGGGAGTTATGTGTTTGTATTTTCATGGTGCCTCTCTTATGAATATTAGTTATTATCTTCGATTGGTATGCAATCTCCCCACTGAGGTCTGTCAAATCAGGTTTTTCATTGATTTTTTTAATAACCTCAAGGCTGAGATTTCCTTCAGTCTCAGAAAAATCTAATAATATATCCCCCACCTCAATTTTTTTAAGGGCAATAGGTTCAATATACCACATCAAAAGTTTGCTCAGATTTTTACGCCCTGCTAAGACCTGAAGAGCTTTAGAATCCTTCTGCCTGATGCAACGCAGGAACTCCTGATACCATTTATTGTTCGTTATACGGGAGAGCGGCTTTTGCGTAGGCGTCTGAACATTCACTTTTTTTAACTTAACAGCTTTACGTAATCGTTGATGACGAAGCTCTTGATTCAACCGCAGCGTCCTTAAGGACTCTTCCGCCTCCCATATTCTGTGAGCGATTGTATTCCGTTCCTTAAATTTAATCCCTTTTATCTTGCGCTCCACAGCTTTAAGCTTGATTACTCTTGCCTTAAGACGCTCTATTGCTTCTTTTTCCAGTACCTTCCTTATTGTGTTATCAGCATAGTTTTTCATTTTCATAGAATCAAATTTAGCTGAGTCAAGGTTCGGGTCAGGGTATTGCCCTACGAAATCTCTGATACGTTCAATCTGCTGCTCAAGATTAATATTCTTGGTAACTATCTCATTAATGAGTTGTTTATAGAAGTCAAGCACTGGTAATAGCCTTCCTGTCCAGTAGGTTTCTTGCTCAAGCTGTTGGCAAAGCTCATATAGCTTCTGCCAATCGTTAGCCTTTAAGATAGAGTAGTTACGGATAATCTCATATTCGGCAGCAACTTCAGTGTTGATATCATGTGGCTTGCCGGATAAGCGTAAACAGGCTTCTTTGGCTTCATGTATAAGTAGGATGAAGATAAGACTGGTTACTACTGCTTGACTGGAAGAATTAAGTTTGTCTTTTAAACGCTCATTAAGCAGGAAGGCGTAGTAGCCGTTACCTCTGATAATGGCTGCCGCAGAAGAAATCTCTGCCCAGAAGAAACCGGCGAATTCTTCTCTCTTCTTAAGATCAAA
>JAPLLQ010000055.1:0-2253 GCA_026387485.1 Candidatus Omnitrophota bacterium
AATTCCTGCTGGGTATAAAGCGATAATCCGGGATATTTCTGCTCCAACGCTTTAGCTTCATTCTGGATTGCCTTTGCTTCAGCATAAAGCTGCTGACGATATTCCTGTAACTTAGCTGCATCGCGGCCGATTTCATCTACGAGTTGAGCAAGGTTATCGCGGCTGCCACGGAAGGCGTATAAAAGTTTAAATGCGTCTTCAATCGCCTGGGTGCGATATTCTGCGCGGGCATTGGCTTTTTCAAGATTAGGGCCTAATAAATTCTCGAGCTTAACCAAATATGCTTCTGCTTCAGGAACACTGATAATATTATCATTAGGGTTAATGGAACTAGACATCAACTGAATATAATCCTCATTGGCGGAAATGCTACCCGGGCCTGTCCCGGTAAGCTTGATGTAATATGATTGTGCCGTAGATATCTGGCCTGACCAATACTTCATCCCGGCGATATCGTGATTCGCTTTAGCCTTATCGAATTTATCCTGCATACCCGCGATGCTATAATCAGGATCATTGCTGTCAAGAAGGGATAACTGCGCATTCAGTTTTGAATTATACTGCTCGGCATCAGCCAATATAGCCCTGGCCTTTTCTAATCCTTCTCGCCCTTCAGTCATCATTGTCTTAGCCAAAAGCTTGTTTACCTTCTCCCAAGAGCTAGTCACCACTTCAGGATTATTTTTCCACTCTTCATCTTTGGGTAGATTAGCTAACTCATCAATTATCGGCTGCCATAAATCCATATCAGCATTATTGGAATTCTTGGAACTTAAGAAAGTTAAAGTATCGGTTCTCCAGGTATCATATTGTTCAATTACAGCTGCTATATTCAACTTGTTATCGCTGTCTGTGCGCGCCTCTTCTCTCTTCTCTGCCATCTCGCGTGTTTCTTTATCTAACCAATTGGCCCAGGCTTGCCTATAGTTTGCATCCTGCGCGCGCGCAGAAAGATCTACCAGGCGACGGTAAAGATTCTTTAACGCTGGATTATTTACAGCAGGTTCTTGTCCAGCCTTTAACGGCTTTTCCCTGCTCTTTAATGATAACTCAGTAACTTTACAGCTTCCTTCAAAAACTCCTCCTATAGGAACATTGGTTAAGACATGCATTACTCCATTAGTATCCTTTGCATAACCAAAGATCTTGTCTCCTGAAAGCCCGCTACTATTATCCACAACCTTTGCTTCTTCAACAATTATGCCCGGGACAGGTTTATTGCTTGCGGCAATTCCGATATATTTATCATCAAGCACCCAACCTGACATATCCTTAAAGATTGCCGGATCATATTCTTCAAAACGTATTTCAGCCGGATAGCCATAAGCCCTGTTTAAATTGCGGGATTCTTCTGCTGAAAGAAAATATGTATACGGCTTTTCCTGTTTTAATGTTGCAACAATAGCCTGGGGAACCTTAACATCAATCTTCTTTATCAGTTTTACCGTGTTAGAATGTATCTTTCCGTCAAGCCCTCTTGCTTCAAATACCCATTTATACTCTGCGCCCTTGTTAAGTTTTCCTTCTTCGCTACCGTTAACAAAGTTTGCAGGAACAATTGCGCGTCCGTTATCCAATAGCGTAACCTGCTGTGCGCCGGTTTTCCCTTCGCGCATATAAGAGCGAGTAAGCGGCATAAGATAGCTTGGCCCAATTAAAGCTTTTCTTACCGGGTCAACGATAGTTTGGCCCTCTGCGCGCACAGGCGCGCCGTTCGTATCATAAACGAACATTCCGTTAATATACAACGGAACGGTCTGCTTAACAGTATAAGGAATATCCCCGGGCTTCATAAGCGCCTGTGCATCTCTGCCGAACATATCCACGCTAAAACCATATCCTTCAAAAACGCCTCTAAACATTGTATCCAGGATACGGAATATCTTTACAGGATGCTCTTTTTCATCTTTTGGATCAATATCGCTCCACGGCCACCAATTGAACCTGCGTAAATTCGTTTCGCTGTTAAAAGCAACCTCGCGTCCATCCGGCATCTTAACTTTTCCCGGATTATTAATACTATAGAATTTGTTCGCTTCGCTCACCATTGTCCACACAGGAGAATCTAATTTCTTTCCTTCGTGAGTAATCAGTGCACGGTAAATTGTTTCATTGTGCGTCCTGGCATCGCAACGCACCCAGTATTCTGCCTGATCTTTCGAATCTTTGAGGCCATTAATTTTTTGAATATGGATGTTTCTATCTTTTTTCAACTCCTCTATGCGGGCACTATATTTATTTTTACCATCTAAA
>JAPLLQ010000055.1:2286-3474 GCA_026387485.1 Candidatus Omnitrophota bacterium
TTAGCATCTATCTCCTCATTCGGCTCTTCGCTGCGTGTTGCGCGGGAGAGAACTTCAATCTGAGCAAGCGACGGGACAAAAACTGCCGGGTCTTCTTTAAACTGAGATTCAAACTTAAAGAAGGAGACAAGTATTTTATTTAAGCACACGCCAAAATTATTCATGTTATAGCTATAACCGGGCTCTTCTTTATTAAAGACAGGCTTACCATCTTTAACAGCTACAGTCGGGAAGTATAAATAATACCCAAAATCAGTTTTAATAACATAAAGCCAATCGCCAAACAATGAAGCATCTGCAATAACAGAAGGAATAACACCGCGGATACGGTGCTGCACGTCAACGCCGAGCTTTACCTTAGCAAGCCAAATATTAGCTCCTATCTGGGTCTGCTCGCCAACCTGTACATTAACTACATTCCACAAATTAAGCCCGACAAGATTACGCTTTCCCATATTTCCCATAAAGAGAAGTTCTATACCAAACTTGGATTCTTCCTTCGGCATAGGAATAAGTAATCCGCCGACATCTTTAAAGAACTTCTTATACTCAGGAAGCTGCGCCAGTTTGGTAAAATCGTCATAGAGCTGCGTATAAGCTAAGCCCATACCTAACCCACGCTCAACTGTTCCTTTACATAGGCCATATATAATATTGGCTGCGTCGGTAATTGTCCCTAATTCACCACCGATGTTAACCCCTGTATGGAAATTATTCTTGCCCACGCCAAAGGAAGTATCAAGAAGGGAATTCTGCATTGCCTGGCTCAATGTAACATAAACCGAGAAAAGCTCTTCGGTCTTACGGTATTCTTTATTTTGCATAATTTCAAGGAAAAGCGTACGCTGAGCGCGGTAATCAGCGTAAATCTTGCTTAATTCAGCCATAGCATAAGTTAAATCGCGAAACGACTCTGAATCAGCGGTTAAACATTTGTTTTGTTTTTTAAGCGACTCATCGGTCCATTGACTAAGCGTATCTTTTGCCTTTAAATAATTTCCCTCAACAAAAAGAAGGTTAATTATGTTAGTTCTGGCTTCTTGCGGAATCTCTTTAAGATTATCTTTTGCGAACTTGGCAAAATTAAGGTCTGTTCTTAACTGCGCAAGCCTATTCTGGATTTCTTGGTATTTTTTATCGATTAATTGCTCGGCTTTAGATGCCGTTAACCGCAAGACTAATTCACTA
>JAPLLQ010000055.1:3503-10539 GCA_026387485.1 Candidatus Omnitrophota bacterium
ATAAACCTGCCACTTCTTTTGGCGTGCTATCCTTTTTAAAGAAACCCCAACTATTTTCATTAGCGTAACTATCCGGATATACACCGGTATTATTGGATACCTGATTTTTATCAGGGTTATCCTTTAAGCTCATAAAAGTAATACCAAAACAGGAATTTGTTTGAGTATTTATCTGTTGCCAAATCTTCATGTCGGCATAAGCCTGAGCTTTCTCATCTTCTCTCTTGGCATTGTTATTGTATGAATCCGCTCCTGACTCGGAGATATAAATAGGTAAGGCGTAGCCTAATTCTTTGGTTACCTTTGTCAGGTCGCTAAAAAGGCTGGAAATATTGTCAAATCTGTAGGCATTAATTCCCCAGATATCTACGTGAGGAACGATCCTCACAATTTCAGCAGAAGGTAAGTCTCCATGTGCAGTTGAAACACGTCGGCTAGGATCTAAGTTGTGCGCGGTTTGCGCTGCTTTTTCCAAATCAGCATACCAAATATCAATACCACCGGTAAACCAATCCGGATGATAATTATATTCATTACCAAATTCCCACATTAGTATGGCTGAAGAATCTTTATGCTCTTTTATGTATTCCATGTAGCTTCCGTCTTTAATGTTCGGGCCTACGGGAAGGCCTACGGCTTCATACGCACCTGTATCATAAGGAATACCCATAATGACCCGGATGCCATTATTTTCTAAATCGTTTAACAAATCCTTGTCTGTTAAAGGTAGATAAGTGCGGATGGTATTTGCGCCTAATTGCTTAAGGAGAGATATGTCTTCCGAAGCGAATCTTTCATCCACGGTTACTCCGCGGATCTGTTCGAGGCTAATGCGTCCGATTGTTATCGGCGGGGCGCGGGCTGGATTGGCACCTTTATCCTTCTCTTTAGAGATATCCGGCTGGATAGGAGTTACTGTGCCTTGTTTTTCCGGTTTATCCACTGCAGCGCCTGCCGCAATAGCATCGCTGGCATCGAGAACTTTTCTGGCAGCAATATGCTTACTTAATGCGGCATTAATTGCAATATTCTCTTCGGGAGAAACCTTGCCATTTTCCAAGGCTTTATTGAGAGTTAAAATTAATTTCTCTGTTGCGGCATGATAATTAGCTAATAATGCTTCACTATTTTTCGCCTCAGGTACAGGTACAACAGCTTTCTTCTCTGTTTGTACCGGTGGGGCGCGCGGGCCGCTTACATCAACAGTAACATGTGCTCTATCCTGACTGAATACTGGAGGATTAAGCCTACTTGTAAAAACATTTTCATTTAAATAAGGAGATAAAATTGAGCCTAAACCTAAATATCCGCGCAGAGCTAAAGATGCGGCGAATTTGGCGGCTGTACTGGCGCTTGGTTTAGCCGGAACTTCAGTCTTCGGCGCAGCTGGAACATTGGTGCTAGCGGCATTGGTTGCTGTCGGCGCATTATCGGTAGTTCTAGACACTGATTGGGCTTGATCTAATAACCTTGTTGCTAACTTTGAGCAATCCAACCTAGGCGGATCTTTTAAGAATCTGCTCATTAAACCATACGCAGCAGATTTATCCAAAGGCAATTCTTTTAAGGCTTCCTGGCGCAGGTATTCAATCGCTCCTTGCTCTTCCCGGCTGAATTTAGTTAAGTCATTGTTAGTAATACCATTTATAATTCTTGCTTTTCTTAATTGCGCAAGTAATGTCTGGCCTTGATTATCTAAAATGCCTTTTTCCTGTAACTGGCCAAGCACCGCTATGCCATCATCAACGCGGTTAACCACATATGCTGCCGAAGAATAAGATATAAATGCCCTGTTCATCTCTACGTCAGCCAACAAATCAAGCACTTCTTTAATCTTTGCCTTGGCTACTTTAAAGTTTCCGCCAGATATGTCTTTCTGTGCATTAAGGAAAAGTTGGTCAACTTGTGCAGAAACTTCATCGCGGTAGCTATCGACCATGACAGGTGTGGCAAAAGAAGATGGTGCTGCGCTGTCAAAATTACCTTTCCCTAAGAGCGGCTCTCCTGCCTCGCTCCATCTCTTGCGCAGTTGCTCAAGTATCCAGGTTCTCTGCGCCAAGCTATCCCGGATATCTAAAATACCAGCAGAATGATCTAATTTCTCTGCAGCAATTGTATCACGGGGGATAGCCATAAACTGCTCTAGGGGTTTGCCGGTAAAGAAATAGCTGTAGATATCTTCAGTTAAACATTCATAGAAAGGATATCGATAAAATTCCGGCAGCATAGGATAATATCTATTTTGCATAAGCTCCAAGTAATACTGTAAAATCACTGGTCTCTGCCTTTCAACATCGTAGTGGGCAAAATGGGAAACTTCATGGAGAAAAGAAGCACCCAAGCGGCTCTTTGCTTCAGAAGGAGCAGCCTGGAGCTTAGGTATACCACCATAACTAAGACTATCATAAGATTCTTCAACGCCGGATTTTGCTAATTCGATTTTACGGGTGTCGAAGAAAGCACAAGAATCTTTCTCTCCAATCTTATCCGTGAAAACTATTGTCTTGATCTCCCTAAGTAGAAGGGGATAATGTTTATTGGCAAAACGTAGTGCCTCCAGTAATTGCTGAGAAAATCTATCTGCCTGCTCAGGAACAAAATCCTGCAAACCATTAATTTGTAAATATGGAAATTCGCGGTTTATTTCTGTGAGCGCAAGGATGTTAGTTTTTGCGTTTTTAGTTACCGCGAGGGTATTTGTCTGCTTGGACGTTACGATTTCGGTCTTTGCGGCAGGTATGGCATTGGCCTGAGTAACATTGGTCACAACTGGCGCAACCTTAACTTCATTCGTAACCGCAAGCTTCACCGCAGATTCAGATAATAATACTGAGGCTTCACGGTTCTGTGGATCATATTTTAAGATATCGGCGGCATATATTTGGATAAGACCCCATTTCGTTGATACTTCTGGGCCATGATTACTGTATAACATTTTTGCTTCATTAATTTGCGCCCATTTAATTTTAATGAGTTCCTGCTTGGCTTCGGCATTATTCGGATCTAATTCTAAAACACTCCAATAATAACCAATTTTCCCAAAATCGTTTTCTACACTTGCCGCCTCTTGCAACAACTCCTTTACTCTTCTTGCCTTCACAGGCTGCATATCAACTGCAGGTACATTAGTAGTTGTCGTCGGCGTATTAGTTACGGCAGCTGGTAGATTAGTAATGAGGTTAGTTGTTGCCGCATAAAGCTGGGTGTTGGTTCCAAGCATATTGGCGGGATTTAATACCGTGCCCGGAGTCTGATTATCTGCTGGATGGCTGTCGCCGTGTATAATTGCTCCCCAAGGTAAAAGCGGCAATGCCGCGACTGCAGCAAGCGCTGCGCCTGCTATCATCAGCGGGCTCCATCTCTTAACCCATCCTGCCGGCTGCGGTAATTCTTTCGCTACTTTGCTGAATAGATCATTACTTATACCCAAACCTTCAACTTTATATTTAGGGTTAAAATTAACATTTAAATCTGCAGTAATGATCTTGTAGATGCTCTCGCTAAGTTCTTCGGCTAATTTCGCACCTTCTCCGGAGGCAAATTCTTTCTTATCGCCTAATACCGTAATTAATAATATGTCTTTAAGATTTTCTTTCGGTAGGCATTCTTGTAATATACCTGCTACAGCATTACGGATTAATTCGCTCTGCGCCAATATTTCTGCCCGTTCCTCAAAAGATTTAGCTTGCTTCAATGAAGCTTCTAATGCCTTATATCCTTCGGGGTTGCCTTCGGATAGTTCACTTAATATAACCGGATAGATAGACTTACGCAGGATATGCCTTAAGATATCAATTTTTTCTTGAAGGCTCAATGCGTAAGGAACGCGGTCGATTTCTCTTAAATAATTATCTACGGTATAAACAAATATTCTATCTGCCTCTGAAGATGCGTTGATTGCAGCATCCATCTCGGCAATCTTGCTCTCATTATCCTTAATAATCTTGGCCTTCTCCTGCAAAAGGCTGCGTATGAAAGCTAACTCTTCTAATGCTTTCCTCTGACTTTCTCCGGTCAGTCTTTTATTAATCAACTGCTCAAGCTTGCTTAAGTCCTCTTGAGTAACAACCTCATCAACGCCTAATTCTTGCCTGGCATCTTGAGAATCTAAGCCTTTTAAAGATAAGATCCTATTTAATATCTTGGCTACGTCTCTACCATTCTTCTCTATGTGATCATAATCATCCAATACCTTGGAATCCCAATTCGCTTTGTCATAACCTTTCTCAATCCTGTCGTTTATCTCATTATATTTCTGTGCTACGCATTTTATCGGCCGAGTCTTGAATGCTCGATAAATCACCCAGCCTAAGAAACCTGCAGCGGCTAAAACTAACGCTACAAGAAAGATAACTTGCCAAGTTGATACAGCTATTCCCAAGAAGACTGCCGGAGCAACAGCCCCAACCTCTGCTCCAAACGCGCTTGCGGCGCCGAGGAAGGTTATTGCGCCAATGATGGTAATGAGAGAACCAATGCGGTTCGGCGCGCGAGGATTGATTTGTGTACCGATACCTTGCTGCACTTTAGCCACCGCCACCGCGCCGACAGTTTCTGCCCCTCTTAACTCATTTTCTAGGGCAGCTTGGCTAATCCCTCTTTGATTAAGCGCATAAGATACAACGTGAAGAAATTTTATTTTAGAAAATAGTCCGGGGATTATATACTTGGAAAGATCATCCCTATTCTTATTATCCCCCACCATCAATACTGCCCGGCCTTCAAACCCAGGCATTCCCTGTTCCTTAAGTAATTTATTTACTAAAGCCAATGCAGCTGGTTTAGAAGATGCCCGGGCTTCTTGTTCAACTATTCCTAACCCCTCAGCCCCGATAAGTTCAAGGAATTCTTTATCTTCAAAACTTACCGAACTAAGGTAGGCTTTATTATCTTTGTTAACCAGCGTTATTTTGTACCAAGATAAACCTACTAATGCACCCTTTGCTACAAAATCAAAATCACTAATTTGCAATCCCAACTCTTCTAAGGAACTCTTTATGTCATCAAAAACTTGAGTCGGAACCTGGCCCCTAAAAGCTTCAGCTAACTCAATACTCTCTTTTGATTGAGAAAATTTACCCGTATATCCATTGAATGAACTATCAGGATCAATGTATGCCCTATCTGTAACTATACCTACTCTAAAACCACGCTTCCTTAAGTTCTTGATCGTTTTTCGGATATTCTTTCTATTTATTAGAGAATATTTTGTTTCTGGGTTTACCAAAGTGCCATCTAAATCAAAAACAACCGTGTCACCATTAACTTTAGCCTCACCCCTCATCCCCACAAGCGCGCCGAACAATCTCCTCAACAAGTTTCTAATACTGGAAGGTAAGACTAATAACGGCATAAACATACCAGCTCCAACTTTACCCTCTTTCTTCTTCGGTGCCTTATCACCTAAACCGTCATATTCATCTATTGGCGCTGGGAATACATCATTTGGCCCAATTATGATATCATTTGCTTTTTTATCATTCGGCTCTTGTGTTTTAAAATCACGCTCATCACCATAACGAACATTATTGTTAAAGGTTTTTTCCATAATCTCTCTGGCACGCCTATGAAGCTCTCTGAATAATTCCGGGCCTTCTTTAGATATTCCCTTGGTTCTTGCAAATACCTCTTCATCCGTCATCGCTCCAAAACTGCCATTACTGTATTTGTAAGGTGTGCAATTTAATAAGCGTACAAAATAAGGCCAGAATACCGGGTTGTAATAAGACCTTGGGCCACCTAAGCTAAAATCTTGCTCCCAGTTAGGAATATTGCGCACAATTATTTCATCAATTAATTTATTCATTAATGCGGAGTGAAGGTATAGATAAAGCTCTTTGTTGGATTTTATGGTAATCTCTTTTTCCTTTAAGAAAACTGTGGCTAACTCATCTGAAGACTTAAGAATGCGGGCAAAAGGATTAAGTGTACCTTGACCACGATTTTCTATCTTTACTAAGCCTACATTGGGTATGTATACCATTTGTTCTTTGTAATCTAATCCTGTAAATAAGTCTGTCAAAGAAGGCATTGGGCTTGCTAACTCTAAACCGGTATGAGAATGGAACAAGTTATATTCTTCACTATTGACTCTCATCTTTACAGAGTTCTCTCCAACATTAGTCAGGATAAAAGAAATTCCGCCTTCTGCTTGGTTTCGATAAACACTCTGCACTTCTCCTGACCGTATTAAAGGCAACCTTTCAAGAAGATAATCGCAGTACTTATTTTCATTAGCAAAAGGTACTGGTATACCGAGCCTGAAACCTGCATCTTTAGCTTCTTTTATTACCTGCGCAGCAATTACATTTTCTCTACTAAGCGATTTTTCTGATATACGGAACGCGAAAACTACAGCTAAACCTAACATAACTAACATAACAAGAGATAAAATCAACTGCGGAATACTATACCCTACCGTCTTATCTTCTCTGCCTTCAGCAGGAGTCTGCTGCGGATTAAGCAATCTCGCCATTTTCTTCTCGTTGGCAAAAAAGGCATCCGCTTTTGCCATCTCAATCTCTTTACATTTTTCGCATATGCCATGGGTTAACTCAACAGAATTATTCTTTTCTAGTCCGACTTCCACTTTCGGATTACCTTTAATAACTTTACAGAACATGCATATCGGAATAATTACCCTTGAGTTCCTTATATTAAGCCTCTCCAACTCAAAGGCCAAAGGAAGAGGCTTGTTTAGCAAATGCTCTGAGAAGCGAAGTCCTTAAAAGCAGCATCTAAGGCGCGTTGTATAGTGTGCTCGGCAGGTTCAGGAGTGGTTCCCGTTAATTCTGTAGACGGGGCAATTAGCCCGAGCGGCAGTGATGCAAGTGATAAGAGCGTCTCTGGCTCCACCTGCCAGCTCCTCCCAACTGTCAGCACGGCCATTACGCGTGTATACAGTTCCGCTATCGTGGTTAACGAGGAATATCCGAAGATGGTTATTGCCATTTTCCCGTGCAGCAGCGAAAGTAGTGTTATCTTTAGTGAAATCAACGATGTGGTCAATCCTAAGTTCGTCAAGTTTAATAGGGCA
>JAPLLQ010000012.1 GCA_026387485.1 Candidatus Omnitrophota bacterium
TAAATGGATCTGCTAATTGAGTAAATCCTTCTAATGGTAACTCTTTTAGTCTTTTGTATAATACCCAATATGGTGCTGTTGGAAGATTATAATCTCTTCCAGGACCAAAAGAAGACATTACGACGGCAGTAGGAGGTAAAATCTGTCCAATTACTTGTCTTGCAACTTCTTGTTGCATTGCTAACTCTCTTACTTTTGCAAGCGTATGAAATCTCTGATAATTCTGATCATTTGCATTACTTTGATTTAATTTTGCATTATCATAACCAAATTTTCTTGCTTCTTCTATAGTGAACTCAACTGGTCTATCCTTCCTAAAATCTACCGGAGCCATACCTTTATCCTTTGCAGCACCTATTTTATCTGCTTCTTCCGCAGGGGGCTTAGGTTGCTTATTTTTACCCTTTAAATCAGTGTCTCTCTTAATAATTTCCAATTTGTCCTGCAACCCCTCAAGAGTTTCAAGGCGCTTATTAAAATTTTTATCCTTTAATCTTTCTTTATCTCTATCTATCAAACCACTTTTATCTTCCTGGTCTCGCCAATTTTTTTCTATATCTCTCTTCTCCTCATCTATAGATATCCCCATACGCCTTAAGCCGGTTGGAAAACGAATCCCAAATACCTTTTTTTGTCTGCCATCAGGATCAAACCATATAGTAAAACCCGATTCCATGATTTTAGTTTCGATTGCGCGATTTCTGGAGATCAGGCAGATATACAAATAATCCGCATCATTAACCAGATTAAGGACCACCTTTCTTCTCTCATCATAATAAGCCGAAGATTGGCTCCAATCAGTATACTTTCCATCAATGTTAATTGTGCGCTCCCGCCAGGAGCTAAATAACTTAGATTCACCGCAACCAGATGTTGATAAGCATAGCAAAACCAATAAAGAAAATAAGATATTAATCCGTTTAATATTCATAACTAAACATTCCTTGTTCTACCCTTTCCCGCTAAAAAATAAAAAGGCGCTCCTATTTTAACTAACGAAAAAATAGAAACGCCTCTTTATTAAAAAACACTTTTATTTAACGGCTTTGTCCTTTACTCTTCTGATAACACTCTCTGCATAAAATAGGCTTGCCGCCTTCCCTAGGTTTAAAAGGTACTTCGCATTCTTTTTTGCACTCTGCGCAAACTGCTTTGTGCATTTCCCTAGGACCACCGAACCCACCACCACCTTGATACGCCATGTTTCCTCCCTGCCCATAAAGGGCACACCGGCCTATCCAATTAGGCCGGGTGTTTCTTCTTAACTAATTATAGATCTTTCTAAAATAATTTCAAGCATTTCTTTGTAATATAAAGCATTAAAATCAGGAAACATCTTCCTATGACAAGGTTATCAGTTCGTAATCAAGGTTGCCTAGGCCAAGCTCATGGGCATAGATAAGTTGCCGAGTGCTATCGCGCTTAGGATGCAGCTCTTTAAAGATATCTCTGCCGCAGGCTTTGACTACCAGGTCAAAACTTGCCTTATCAATACTTACCGGGTCAGATGAGGCCAATATTCCTAGGTCAGGGCAGATGGCCGGATCATCCTTGGCCAGACAATCGCACTCTTTGGTAATCTTAAGCGCAAAGTTTAAGAAAGCTAATCTGTCCTTCTTACTCTTCATCACTGCTGAAGTATATTCAATCATCTTCTCGGTCATGGTGCTCCCCCCTGATTCCCAATTTACATCTATTGCCGAATATGGACAAACAGCAATACAGGTAGCGCAGCCAATGCATTTTAAGCCGTCTATAACTGACTTTTTATTTTTTATGCTTATTGCCTTTACAGGGCAGGCCTTTTCACACTCTCCGCAGCCAATGCATTTTTGCTCATAGACAACCGGAGAGATACCCGAATGCTGGGCGAGCTTCCCCTTTCTGCTGGCGCAACCCATGCCCAGATTCTTCAAAGCGCCTCCAAAGCCGGTCATAAGATGCCCCTTAAAATGGCTGATCGCCACAATCGCATCCGCATCCACAAAAAAACGCGCCAGTTTAGCGGTCTTAATAAATCTTTGGTTAATTGGAATATCTATGGTATTTGTTTCTATGGAATCATCAGGGATAATAATATCTACGCCTATCTTTTCTTTAGTGAAGCCGTGCTCAGCTGCGATCTTTAGGTGATCTTGGAAATTTGTGCGCTTGCCCTTATAAAGAGTGTTTGTATCTGAGAGGGATGCCTTTGCACCCTTATCTTGAATGGCGGTACATACAAGTTTAACAAACTCCGGTTTTACAAAGCCGGTATTTCCCTCTTCTCCGAAATGCATCTTTACGGCTACCTTTTGGCCGCTAGATAAAAAATCCAGGACCCTGCTTTTATCAAGAAGACCCCGGAGTTTTTTAGCGATACTTGGGTTCTTATCTCCCTGGCTTACCGGAATAAAATATACTTTGCTTTTCATAACATATCTCAGCTAGCGTTTCTACTTTTTAGGATACTGAATAAATTAAGGGACAAATTTGTTTGGTTAGTTAAGAAAAATATTGGTAGGATTATTTACTGTAAAGAAATCGTTACAGTTGGTTGATCAGGCCAAAGTTTGCCACCTTCAAGTTTTATGGCATTTGCTACATTAAAACTTACGCGTACTTCATGATCAACAACTCCGTTTAGAACCGTAACAGGCGTTGCTGTGAAATCCTGTTCCTTCGCCGTTGGAACATTATCTCCAGTTAATGTAATTGTCCATGCTCCCTTTTGCCCTATTGTTCCCGGAGGGCTACCACCTTCACCCTCACCAGCAGTAGTATAGTTGGTTCCAACGTTACCGCTATATGTAAAGGTCGGAGAAGGAGTAACTTTCACCTTATAATAAGTTCCATCCGGCACCTCTAAACCAGATAAGAAATCTCCTACACTAGCACCCGAAGACACAGAAGCGATATCTAATGTACCGGATGTCCCATTGAATACAGTAATATAGCTTGTTCCATTATCAAGCTCAACTTTACTTACTCCTACTTTATAAACACTTGCCGGCCCAGTATCCGCCGACCCTGCAAAAGCAAGCGAAGTAAATACAGTAATCATTACTATTAGGACAAGGCTTCTTAATAACAGTTTATTCATATTTTATGTTTTTCCGCCTTGTACCGTTAATCCGGTACCTTTATTAAATGTTGATTTTATAAGAGTTATATCAAAATCTCTCACTACCCTATCCAAAACTCTGTCCTCTAAATTAACTTTAGGATATGCAGTTGTAGCTGATGTTATATCCTTCATAATCTCCCTTGGCGAAAACGAGGTAAAGGCAAAGGTAAGTGCGCCCTCAAATTTATAACCGGTTTCATTCCTATTGGTGTCATTAAACATTTCAAAGTCAAGCCTTGAGTATTTCATCGGCGTAAATTCAGTCCTGAATTTCCAGCCAATTTGATTTTTAAAATGTTCAAAATTATACCAGTTTCCTCCCCCATATACTTTTACCGAAGGAATATATGGCAAGGGCATGCCCAACTCCCAATCAAAACCATTAGCTACCTTTTCATAATACTTATTTGAAAAATCTTCATTTACCAAATGCCTACCAGAAATCGCGATATAAGTATTTAGCCTGGCTTCAAGGCCCCTATCGGTAATCGCCTCAAAACCAACGCCACCCCTTGAATGCTTATGTAAATCCTGGTAATCATAAAAGCTGTTAATACCCAAGAGCAGGCTATCCGCGAAGATTTTCCTTAGGCCAAAACCAATGTTATACTTTGGTCTGGCGTCTTGGGAAGATATGCGCGTTTGGTTAAAAATGACTATATCTTTAAATTGTGAGTCAAACAAAGGCTGGATTGTTTCTAGGAAATACTGTGGTTTTTGGTCAGAACCCGCTTGTACTGCAAAATTCGTACGCCTGACCCATTCCGGGATGACCCAAGATTCTTCTTTATCTTCTTTTTTTACTTCCTCTTTGGGAGAGCCTAGCTTATTAACGGGATTATCGCCTTTTTTCTCATCAGCAAGCTGAAGTGGGGATTCAGCAGTTTCATCCGGCAAAGCTGCGCTAAGATATGTAACTGGTAAGCAGAATATAACTAAAACAACTAAAAACAATAATTTCTTATCCATATCAGCATTATTATTAATTGAGAATATTATATTGTTACCTAATAAAAATGTCAAGAGATTTTTGTTTACAGACAGGGAGGAATGTATCGCCTACACCGTCGCTTATTGTCTATTTGTTTTCTGTCAGTTCTGCGATTTAACCAAATTTGCAACCATCTTAGCGATGGACAAAGAAGCAGTTAAACCAGGCGATTCTATACCAATTAGATTAATAAATCCAGGGAAGCCGTTTCCTGCTTCATCTTTAATTATGAAATCACGGAAGGTTTCTCCCGGACCTTGAAGTTTCGGCCGGATACCAGACATATCCGCTGTTATGTCTTTTAATTCAATAAAAAGAAAAAATCGGCGTGCGCTTTCGTAAAAAACTTTTACCTTAGAAGGGTCAATATCATAATTTATTTCTTTTACATATTCATCATCCGGGCCCAGGCGAAGTGAACCGGCCATGTCTAAGGTGGCATGTATCCCTAAGCCAGCCCCTTCTTTTTTAGGCACAGGGTAAATCAGGCGGTTAATTAGTTTTGCTTTTGCTGGGGCTACGCGAAAATAATCACCCTTACAGTATTTAAGTTTATATTCCTCTTTTTCAAGTTCCGCCATTGCGCTGACTCTATCTGAGTTTAATCCAGCGCAGTTAATAAAAATACGGCTTAAAAATTTGAAACCCTCTCCTTGTTTATCTTTTACACTAAGCATAAATCCTTCTTTAGTCTTATCAATTCCGGTTAATTCGGTATTGTAAGCAATCGAGCCGCTGTTTTTTTCAAATTGCGATACAAGAGTTTTCATAAAAGAGTGAGTATCTAGAATCCCTGTTGACGGCGAAAGCATTGCCGCATCGGCTTTGATATTTGGCTCAAAGCCGCTTATTTTATCTCGAGAGATAAATTCTAGGTCTTGAACGCCCGCGTCTAAACCATGCTTAAAAAGATCCTCTAAATCTTTTGTTTCCCCGGCGTTAACCGCTACGACTAATTTGCCAATTCTCTTGTGTGCAATTTTGTGTTTTGTGCAGAATTCATATAGAAGGTGTTTACCTTCTATGCAGGCTTTTGTTTTAAGGGAATCTTTAGGATAATTTATTCCGGCGTGAATTACTTCGCTATTTCTAGAACTGGTTTCTTGTCCGAATGAATCATACTTCTCCAGTACAAAGATATTCTTTTCAAATTTAGAAAGTTCCGCTGCAATACTAAGGCCGACAACTCCTGCACCCGTAATGGTAATATTTACTTTTTCCATTTTTCCCATGCATCCATAAACCTTTTCACTGCTTGGGTAATAGATTTAAAATCCTTAGCTGCCAACCATTCTTTTCTGAAAACACTGGCGCCGAAAGATACAGCGCTGGCTCCGGCGGCGAAATAATCTTTCATATTTTCAGGGGCAACGCCAGAACAGGCTAAAAGCTCAATATTGTTGAATGGGGCTTTAATCTCCCGAAAATATTCCGGGCCGAAGAATTTTGCCGGAAAGACTTTAACATAAGTTGCCCCCGCATTCCAGGCCTGGTAAATCTCGCCAGGTGTAAACGCTCCAGGAAATA
>JAPLLQ010000004.1 GCA_026387485.1 Candidatus Omnitrophota bacterium
TAGCATCAAATGGACAGGCCTTAAGGCATAATGTACAACCCGTGCACTTTTCAATAATAAGTCGGATAGGCATAACTAAAGAACCTCGTCTTTTAATAAACCAACCAATTGAGAAGCAATCTCCGAAACTTCACCTTTTAAAATCTGTCCACCCTCCCGCTGAGGAGGGGTAAAAATTTTTACAACTTGAGTCGGAGAACCGCATAAACCTATCTGCTGCGGATCAAGATTAAGCTCTTTCTGGGTGAGCAGATTAATTTTAGCGGATTTAGCCCGCATCAATCCTTTTAAGGAAGGAATCCTCGGCTCGTTAATCTCTTTTACCACAGTAAATAACGCCGGCAGCGCTGTTTCAATAACTTCATAGCCCTCTTCCATCATCCTCTCTACACGCATGAGTTTATCCTGAGCTTCCTCTATCTTTTTAACATAAGTTACCTGCGGGATATTTAAATGCGTGGCTATCCCCGGCCCAACCTGAGCAGTATCACCATCTGAAGCCTGCTTTCCACAAATGATTAGATCGAACTGGCCGATCTTTTTAATTGCCCCGGCTAAAGTATAGCTTGTCGCCCAGGTATCGCTTCCGGCAAAAGCCCGGTCACAGACTAAGTATCCTTCATCAGCGCCCATAGAAATCGCTTCACGTAATGCGCTATCCGCCTGGGGCGGGCCCATAGTCAGAACCGTTATTTTACCGCCGAATCTCTCTTTAAGCCGGACCGCCTCTTCAATAGCATACATATCAAAAGGATTAATTATAGACTTAACCCCTTCGCGGATTAAAGTATTAGTCTCCGGATTAATTCTTACTTCAGTAGTCTCCGGAACCTGTTTTATGCAAACAATTATATTCATCTCTCCCTATATTCTACCTACTAACTACTACCTACTCGCTATAAACTACTTCGCCATCTCCTTAATCAACTGTAAAGCGATGATACTTCTTTGGACCTGATTAGTCCCTTCGTAAATCTGGGTTATCTTGGCATCACGGACATATTTTTCTATCGGATAATCCTTCATATAACCATACCCGCCGAATATCTGCAAAGCATCAACCGTAACTTTCATCGCTACATCTGAAGCGTACATCTTAGACATTGCCGAGGCTTTAGCCAAATCCTTAACCCCTGCGTCAACCATTTTTGCTGTGGCATAAACTAGCGCTCTGGCCGATTCTACTGCCGTAGCCATATCCGCCAGCATCCATTGGATACCCTGAAAACTGGATATTGACTTACCAAATTGATGTCTTTCTTTGGCATATCTTACTGCTAACTCCAAAGCTCCCTGAGCAATACCCAAAGCCTGCGCAGCAACTCCGGGGCGCGACATATCAAAAGTCCTCATCGTAACGATAAAACCCATCCCTTCCTTAGCCAGTAAATTCTTAGCCGGAATCTTGCAATCAGTAAATATTAATTCCCGGGTAGAAGAAGCCCGTATACCAAACTTATCTTCTTTTTTACCAAAGCTAAATCCGGGGGTTCCTTTCTCAACAATAAATGCCGAAGCTCCACGCGCACCCTTAGTTTTATCAGTCATGGCAATAACCACATAAGTCTCGGCATCACCACCATTAGTGATAAAATGCTTTAAACCATTTAAAATATAATAATCCCCTTCTTTTCTGGCAACAGTCTTAATTGCCGAAGCATCAGAACCGGCTTCCGGCTCAGTAATAGCAAACGCAGCCACTTTTTTCCCGCGAGCTAAATCCGGAAGGTATTTTTTCTTCTGTTCGTCATTGCCGTATAAGACAATCGGGAAAGTGCCTAATGCCGAGGCAGCGTAGCAGACCGCGATACCGCCGCAGGCCCGGGAGAATTCCTCGGTAGCAAGACAGAGGTTCATTATATTGACACACATCCCGCCGTACTCTTCCGGAATAAACAAACCGAAGAGGTCGGATTCGCCAATAACCTTAATCACATCCCAAGGGTATTCTTCGCTTATATCGTATTTAGCCGCAACCGGACGGATCTTCTCCTCGGCGATCTTATGGGCTAAATCCTTAATCATCTTTTGTTCATCAGTCAATAAATAATCCATAAATCCTCCTATTTATAATTCCCGCAATTATAACATAAAACAATTGTTTTACAATATTTTTAGAAGGGCAACCTCTTGACAGTTGGGGAATTTGCAGCAGTTAATACACTCTGCCCAAATCTTATGCGGGAGGCTGGAATTTTTTACTTTCTTAAAACCGAACTTTTTGAAAAATTCCGGTTTATAGGTCAGAACAAATACCTTTTTTGCGCCTAA
>JAPLLQ010000062.1 GCA_026387485.1 Candidatus Omnitrophota bacterium
CACCGCCGGCCTTAAGAACTGTGGCCAAGACTCCGGTTTCAGTAGTAACGTGCAGGCAGGCAGCAACTTTTAAACCCTTTAATGGTTTCTCCTTGGCAAATCTAGCCTTGATTAAATTAAGCACCGGCATATTGTTGCTGGCCCATTCAATGCGAAGCATTCCTTTTTTGGCTAAACTAATATCCTTAATATCGTATTTCATCTGACTCCTTTATAATCCGGCTGCTTGTTTTTTCAATATCCCTGCTTTATCCGTTAATTCCCAAGTAAATTCGGGTTCAGTCCTTCCAAAGTGGCCATAGCAAGCTGTTTTCTTATATATAGGGCGCAATAAATTCAAGGATGTAATTATTCCTTTAGGCGTTAGGTCAAAATTTCCGCGGATAAGTTTGACAAATTTTTCATCACTTAATTTTCCGCTGCCATAGGTATTCACATAAATAGATAAGGGATCAGCATAGCCGATAACATACGAGAGCTGGACCAGAAATCTTTCAGCCAGCCCTGCGGCAACCATATTCTTACAGATATAGCGGCACATATAAGCTGCGGAACGATCCACCTTAGTTGGATCTTTGCCTGAGAAAGCCCCTCCTCCATGAGGAACAGTACCGCCATAGGTATCCACGATTATTTTTCTTCCGGTCATTCCGGTATCTGACTGCGGCCCGCCGACCACAAACTTTCCGGTTTGATTAACATAATATTTGGTATGCTTATCAATCAAATGTTTTAATACGGGCTCGGCAATTAGATCAATCATCTCCTGACGCGCCTTGATAGTAATATGCTTACCTGTTTTATCCAAGATATCCTCGGTATGCTGGCAGGCTAAAACTACCGAATCCACACGCACGGCTTTATCGTTTTCATATTCAACGGTTACCTGCGATTTACAATCCGGCCCGAGGTATTTTAAAACGTTGCTTCTGCGCACATCAGCCATACGTTTCACTAACTTATGCGCCAGTATTATAGGCAAAGGCATCAGCTCTCTAGTTTCGCGGCAGGCATAACCAAACATAATCCCCTGATCCCCTGCTCCTCCGGTATTAACACCTTGAGCAATATCCGGAGATTGGCTATTAATAGTATTAATGATCGCGCAGGTTTCATAATCAAAACCATATTTAGGATGGGTATAGCCTATACCTTTGATAATATCACGGGCTAGCTTCTGTATTTCAATATAGGCATTAGTGGTAATCTCGCCGCCTATAACCAAAAGCCCCATAGTAACGTAGGTCTCGCAGGCTACCCTGCTTCTTTCTTTATTATCATCGAGCTTTAATACCGCGTCCAGCACCCCATCAGATATCTGGTCACAAACCTTATCCGGATGCCCCTCTCCTACTGACTCAGATGTGAAAAAATGTTTGCGGCTGTTCATTCCTATCTCCTTTTAATTTAAGCAAAATTTTCTTTTGCTTGCTTTAAATATTTATGGTCTCCGACATCATACCATCTTCCTTGAAATATAAAACCGTAGGTATTTATTTTGCCTTTAAGCCAGTCAATGTATTTACCGGTAGCATCTACTTTTTTCTGCCTAAGCTTCATATAATCCTTAACCAAACCTAAGTGTTCTTTAGGAATATAGTAAAGACACATCGCAACCAGATTGGATTTAGGCCTTCTGGGTTTCTCGGCAAACTCAATTACCTGTTTACTACGGTTTAGTTTTACTACCCCGTATTTAGCGGCGTCTTTTACACGCCCTAACTTATAAACACCGATTGTCGAGCCGGGTTTATGCCTATAGCCAAAACTTAAAAATAATTTTAAGTTAGCACTAAATAAATTATCCCCGCCGATAACCAAAAGATCGTCATTAACCTGTTTATGCTCTATAACAAAATTGATATCGCCTATTGCCCCAAGCCTATCGCTATTACTCTTAGTTAAATCATTCACTAAAACAATGCGCTTATTAAACCTGACAGACTTTTTCCATCTTTGAAATTGTCCGATAAACTTATTATTGGTAACTATAAATATCCCATCTATCGCAGTAATAGCGTTAAGTTTAGCGATAATATAATCGATAATCGGCCGATCTTTAATTTTAAGGAGCGGCTTAGGAAACTCTTTGGTTAAAGGATACAGTCGGGTAGCGTAACCCGCGGCTAAAATTAAGGCTTTTATTTTAAAATCTCCTTTAACTTTCTCTGACAGAATTCTTCTACTTCTGTGCCGGTAGAAAACTTCATCGCTTCCTCGGTAATCTTCTGTACTTCTGCAATCGAAACCGAAC
>JAPLLQ010000097.1 GCA_026387485.1 Candidatus Omnitrophota bacterium
AAAGATGATTCCGGCAGAGCGAGGGCGAAGGCCGAGCGAAGATTTTCCACGCTGGGGAAAATCGAGCGGTGCTGCGAGAAACAAGACAAGGCAGACGCTAAAATTTAACTATCATGATTAAATTTATTAAAGACAAGTGCCGGTTGTATGAAACAAGGTTTAGTTTTGGCGCGACAGCGGCGATTATTACTAATCTAGGCCTGATTGTCGGCTTAAGGACAGACGTGCACGCCAAGATAAGTATTATCGGCGGTATGCTTATTATTGCTTTGGCTGATAATATCTCGGATTCAGTGGGGATTCATATCTATCAGGAATCAGAATGTATTGAAACTAGAGAGATCTGGATATCCACTATTTCTAATTTTATCACCAGGTTATTAGTTTCGCTTATTTTTATACTTTTGGTAATATTTTTACCGATAAAAATAGCCGTAATTTCTTCTGTCGTTTGGGGGTTGTTTTTATTGGGGGCGATGAGCTATAAAATCGCCAAGGATAAAGGAGTTAATCCTTATACAGCGTTGTTTGAGCATGTCGGTATTGCTTTATTAGTAATTATAGCCAGTAACTTTATCGGCAAGCTACTTATCGCCAGATTTAATCTTTAGAATGAAGCTATTGCTGCATATTTGTTGCGCACCGTGCCTGATTTACCCTCTTAAAAGTTTGAAAAGTAAAGGATTAGAGGTGGGCGGATATTTTTATAATCCGAATATCCATCCCCTTATAGAATATAATAATAGGAAACAGGCAGTAGAGGAGTTAAATAAAAACACAAATATAGAGTTAATCTATCCAAAATACCGGCCAGAGGAATTTTTTCGCGAGGTTAACTTAAAGGAAGATAACCCGGGAAGGTGCGCGCTATGTTGGAGATTACGGCTAAAGAAAACCGCGCAGGAAGCAGAAGAGAAAGGGTATAAATATTTTAGCACTACTCTTTTAGTCAGCCCTTATCAGGACCAAGAATTACTTAAAGAGATCGGAGATAGCGTTGCTCAAGAAGTAGGAGTAGAATTTTATTATGAAGATTTTCGCCCGGGTTTTAGAAAGGCCCATGATGAGGCTCGAGCCAAAGGGATATACTGTCAGAGATATTGCGGATGCCTTTATTCGGAGATTGATAGATGCAAGAAATCGGAAAAACCTTAATTATCTTTGGAGTTATTCTGATAGGTATAGGCGCCTATTTAATTTTTATGCCTAAGATACCTTTGATAGGCAAGCTTCCGGGTGATTTTTATATTCAGAAGAAAAGTTTCACTTTTTATTTTCCTTTAGCAACATGCATATTAGCTAGTATAATCCTTAGCTTTATTTTTTACCTTTGGAACCGAAAATGAAGAATAAAATAATATTACTGGTTTTATTTAGCCTAATCATCTTTTTTGCTAAGAACGCTATAGCGGAAAATCCCGCTATAAAAAAAGGGGTCTGGGTAACCGTTTTTTCAGAGAAGAAGGTTTTATATTCTAAAGAGGCAGCCACAAATTTAATTGAATTATGCAAAAAGGCAAAAATTAATGAAATATATCTACAAGTTTATCAATCCGGAAATGCTTATTATGATTCTGAGATTACCGACAGATTCAAGTATGAGGATATGGTTAAGTCAGCTGGAGTAGACCCGGTAGAATTCCTATTAAACGCAGCGCATAAAAACAATATAAAGGTATTTGCTTGGGTTAATCTTTTGAGTCTAGGGCAAAATGATAAAGCCGGTATCATTAATAAATTTGGAAGAGATGTCTTAACTAGAGATCAGTATCTTAGAACTTCTGGTACAGAAGGTAATAATGAATCGGATAAGTACTATCATAGAGAAGGACTGCTATTCCTTGAGCCAGGAGACCAGCGGGTAGTAAAATATTTAATAACCATTGTTGAAGAAATTATTGACAGGTATCCTTTATTTGATGGCGTCCATCTTGATTATGCCAGGTATCCTATGACCGTTCCTTTTATCCCGGGATCAAGATTTACAAAATATGGCTTAAGTTATGGTTATGGCCCTAAAAATGTCGAGCGCTTCAAAGAATGGACAACTTTAGATCCGCTGACCGGCCTAAAAAAGAATAAAGATTATGCTAAATGGGATGATTGGAGGCGACAACAGGTTACCAGTTTAGTAAATCGAATAGCAAAAAGCGTTAAGAAAAAATCGCCAGCTTTGTTAGTTTCCTCTGCGGTTATATATGCGCCTGAGCGCGCTTATTTAAGTCTTTTTCAGGATTGGTCTTACTGGCTTGAAGAGGGGGTTTTAGATTATGTAGTCCTAATGAACTATATGCTAGACAATCAGCTAACAAAAGAGATGGTGCGTTCTTCCTTTTGCAATCGTCAGCAGGGCAAAGTTTTTATAGGAATCGGGTTATATTTAATGAAGGACGAACCACAGGTATTCTTTGAGCAATACAGGGTTATCAAGGGTTTGTTTCCCGATGGCATTGTATTTTTTTCCTATGACGATATAACTGAAGAGATCGCCGATTATCTTGGTAAATCGTAATCCTGCCTTGTAAAAAAAAACATGAAATTATCCGACTTCGATTATTGTCTACCCAAGGAATTAATTGCTCAATACCCTTTAAAAGAGCGGCAGAAGGCCAAGCTCTTGGTGGTTAACCGCAAAAAAGAGTCTTTAGAGCACCGCAGCTTTGAAGAAATAACGGAGTATCTAAAAAAAGATGACCTTTTAGTTTTAAATGATACCAAAGTACTTTGCTGCCGGTTA
Source organism: Candidatus Omnitrophota bacterium (assembly GCA_026387485.1). Classification (GTDB taxonomy): domain Bacteria; phylum Omnitrophota; class Gorgyraeia; order Gygaellales; family Profunditerraquicolaceae; genus JAPLLQ01. The sequence goes on from JAPLLQ010000097.1 coordinate 2,738, forward strand.
ATCGGGCGTAAAGCAACCGGCGGAAAGGTTGAAATCCTCCTGACTAAGCGTAAAACTGGGTCTAATTTTGAAGCCTTAATCCAGCCCAACCGGACCAAAGTTGGCGAAAAAGTATTTTTTAATGGCGGCGCTATCTTGGGGGTAATCAGCGCTCGAGGGGAAATTTCTTTTAAACCCCAAGACGCTGAAAATATCTATAATATCGGCCAAGTCCCTTTGCCACCGTACATCAGGAGGGAGCCTGAGGAGCTGGATAAGCAATATTATCAGACAGTCTATGCTGCTAAAGAAGGCGCGATTGCCTCTCCTACTGCCGGGTTACATTTTACCGAGGAGCTGATTAAAAAAATTGAAGCTTGCGGCGTAGGTATCGCTTATTTAACTTTGCATGTAGGCTTAGGGACATTTAGGCCGGTAAAATCCGAGGATATCCAGCAGCATAAGATGGATAAAGAGTATTTTAAGGTTTCACCGTTGGCAGTAGAGAGAATAGAAAAGGCACGCCTAGCAAAATCTCGCATCATCGCAGTAGGCACCACTTCTTTAAGGGCATTAGAGGCTTACGCCTTAGGATTAAAAGAAGGGTACACTGATTTATTTATTTATCCCGGATATAAATTTAAAATCGCAGATTGCCTTTTGACCAATTTTCATCTGCCTAAAACAACTTTGTTTATATTGGTATGTGCCTTTGGCACAGAGAAATTGATGAAAAAGGCGTATCAGGAAGCGATTGATCAAAA
>JAPLLQ010000086.1 GCA_026387485.1 Candidatus Omnitrophota bacterium
ACATGATAAGCCCATTTGCTGCATTCATAGAAGAAGCTGTCGTTATTGGATACGGAAACGCGCAAGATGAGGTTACAAAGACAGGATTTTATAAAAGATTTAAAGCAGTCCTTTCTTCTTGCGCTATGCTTTTGAAAAATGCCAAGGATCCTCTTTCGCGCCAAGCAGCTTACCGTGAATTTTTCCAATTGTTCTTAACGGCATATGAAAAGGCCAGGCAGCTTTCGCAAGGTTCAGCGGTTTCATTGTCAGAAGTTGAGCTTGTTTTCGATAGCTGGTTAAAAAGCAATGAGCGAAGACAGCTATCTACAGAGAGCTTTATTGCCTCACCGCTAACTGCAGTCGCAGATGCGGGACAGGAAGAAGTAAAAAGCAAAGGCGGGTTTGCGAGGGTGGAGAGAGATAAGGGAATGGGGCCGGCTGAGGCGGTGGCAGGAACAGGCGAAGGAAAAGCAGCGGCTTTTTCAGAAGTACTGCCACCTCTATGGCAGATTCCCCAAGAAGGCGCACCAATCTGTCGCGAGCTCTATAGCGATTTAATAACTTATTATCAAAAGATAATTGTAGCCACAGAAGAGCTTATTGAGCTGATGAGGAGTGGCAAGGCGTTTGAGCTTTCAAAATTCCAAGCTTTGTGTTCAGAAGTAAATATTATGGTGCCCACCATGCTTGGAAGATTGTCGCGAACAGATGAATATAAAGGAAGTGGTTCACTGGGCCACATCATAAACTTGCCAGCAGTATATTTTGCTCAGAATCTAGGTTCTATAGATTTATTCTTGGAAGGTAAATTTTCTGATATTCCCGATAAGCGTGAACGAATTATTGACGAACTGACAGAAAACAAGAAACTCATTGAGACGCAATTAGAAATGATGAAACGGCGTGCCGGCATGACGACAAATGGGGCGGGAACCCATGAACAAATGCTTGCCCGTGACCTCGAGCCGCCAAAGAATTACTACATGGGGATGATGGATCATACAGCGGAAACACAGAAGCAAATAGATAAGAGCTCAATAGCAGATATCTTCCCTCAAAATGATTACTTGAGATATCTTATTATGGGTATGGAAGGGTATTCGCCTATTTTTCTAAAGGATCCGGAGGCGGCTAAAAAATTTAGTTCTCTGGCTGAACGGCTACATAAAGGTTTTATGGAGTTCCGTAGAATGACAGAGGATGGTGCTTTGATATCCTCCGGCAATGTTAAAAACTTTTATTTATGGTTTGCACAGTTAATAAAAGATAACTTGGGAACCGCAAAAGAACTACTCCCATTGGTGCGGTATGCTTCGGATAAGCGGTTTATGAAAGAAGGCATTCTAGCTGCAGAAAACTTTGTCAATGGTATTGAAATGCTTTTAGATGACTCTACGAAAGAAGTAGACATAAATGATACTTTAGAAAAAATGTTGAATGCTGCTACCTTAAAAAACATCTTGAATAATAATTTCTCGCAGTTTTACAAAGAAAACAGAGAATGTAAATATGTTATTAAAAAACAACTTTCTTCTAACATGCCAACTATTTCTGCAAGACAGGATGAGATAGCATATCTTTTCTTTAGTTTGGTTTTGCCATTGCGGTCGCAAGGGACGAGAGAAGTAGTTTTAATTGCTTCAACTCAGCTAACCTCCGATAAGGGGAGAAAATATATCACAGTCACAATAATAGCAACTCCACAAGAGGTATCGTTAAGAAATATGACGACAGATGAGAATAAAGATTCGGGTATAGGATTTGAATTGGCTGAAAAAATAGTTAAGCGATTGGGCGGTACAATCTCAGTTCAATCCGAGCTCGGCAAAGGCACGAAGTTCACAATAAGGTTGCCTATAGCGCCTGCCGTGAATCCTGGTATCGATAATGTGGCCACTATAAGCGCTGAAAAAATAATAAGAGAGCTGGAAAAGATAATTCAATCCGATGACCTTCCGCTTGGAAAACTTAATCTTAATGGTCTATTCCAATATCTGGAAGAAAAAAGGCCAGACGTTTTGAGCGAAGGAAAGACAGAAGAAGAGAAAATGGCCCTGCTTTGTCTCGCGATATGCGATTCTGGACACGCCCGGACATCATATTTTGCCGTTAAAAAGAAGTTAGAGCATTTAATACCTGGATATACAGATGCGATAGAAAGAAAAAGGTATGAGGCAGGCGAGAATATAAAAATTTTCGAAGAAGCAACACAGAAACTAAGGGAATTAAGAAACGTTCTTTTGCCTAACATCGGACATAGGGCGTTTGCGGTTACCGACTATTTTGGAGAGGGGTATGAGCGTTTACTGGAAGATATGAAAAGACATCTTGGCCGGGAAGTAAGTGAAGCTATTACCAAAGAATTCTTCGGTTGGTGCATTAACCCCGAGAAAAGGCCTTTTGTCGGTCAATGGGAAAGAGACTATGCCCAGATGCTTTTAAAGATGAGTGATTTAAGCGGTGAGTATAATGCAGACAAGCTTAAAAAAATAATAATCCATTCCATTGCCTCTGCCTGTATATACCTTGAATGGGCGCAGAGGCATTGGTCGGCGAAGCCGATCGAGCAGAGTTTTGGTTCGTTACCGGCTAAAATCGAGCCCAATCTTGATTTCGCTAGGCGTTATTTGAGAATTAGAAGACTCAACGATGGAAAGGTTCTTACTTTTGAGGAACGGCCAATCGGGAAGATCCTTATGTCGCTGACCGATAAAGAAGCGGCTGCGATGTTGGAATTGGATGCGATTGCAGGCCAGGTCGTAAATCTAGCGGATACACAGGACAAACCGGCTGAGGCGGGGGTGGGGAGAGATAAAGAGAAAGTTGATCCTCACCGCGCCAAGAAAAATAACAAACTCCCTCTTGACCCAGCCGCGCGCGAAGAAGCGATACAGAA
>JAPLLQ010000068.1 GCA_026387485.1 Candidatus Omnitrophota bacterium
AAGAAGAGAAGATTATGCTTGGGTAGAGGTAGAAAAAAGGTTTAGAGGATTAGTTTGCGGGATTGTCAGGGGCTGGGGGCTAGATCAATACAAGGAGGATATTTGGCAAGATGTTCTGATGAGTTTATTTCTAAAAATTGATGATTTCAAAAGCGGATCCTTTAAAAGCTATATTTGTAAGTTTGTCGTAAATAAATGCAGGGAGACGTATAGAAAAGTTAAAAAATATGGGAATATTTTAGACCATTCAAGACATATAGACATAGGGGATGATGATGTCCCTGAAGATCAGGCCATTATCAATAGAATAGGCATTAATAGGTACAAAGAGCTATTTTGTCAAGATAGCAGCGTAGAAGAGATGATAAAAGCAGAGACAGTAGACCAAATCACCAAAATAATTGAAGAGCTGCCGGATAATTTTAAGTTAGTAATACAGGATAGATTTATTAAAGGTAAAAGTATTAATGAAATTTCAAAAGATTTAGGCATTCCTTTAAATACTGTTCTTACCAGAATAAGCCGTGGGAAGATAAAAATTTTACAAATAATGAAAAAACATCATCCTCATTTTTGGTCGGAATTAGAAGACCTTAAATGGCTAAAATAGTGAGAATATACCATTGAATATATTAAGGAAAGTTAAGGCCCATAAAGAAATTCATAGCGTGCTTGAATTATTAACGCTAGACGTTTGTCTTACTGCGATCCAAAAGAAAAATCAGAAAAGTCCTCTAGTGGGTTGCCTTACAACTGATGCTCTTAATGGATATCTGAAAAATATTCTTAGTTATAGCAAGCGCGAAATCGTAGAATCCCATCTTAAAAATTGTCGTTACTGCTGTGAAGAACTAAAATTCATCAAAAAAAGCCTCTACCTATAATACCCCACACATCTCTTTAATCCTTCATCCTCATTGAAAATATCCAATTTTATCGGGAATATTTTGTTTTTTTAAGGCATATAGTACTATCCAAACATTGCAAGCGTTTCTTTAAAATGGCTTTTTCAAAAGGAGTACCACGATGGAAAGATACGAAGAGTTCGGCAAGTTTCTTAATAAAAGTAATATTAAAATCGGCGCGGCAATTTCTTTTGAGAACGAAAACAGCCTGCTTGAGGGAATTCAGGGAGCAGTAAACGCCGGAGTCCAGCATATTGAGATCGCATCTTTAGCACAACATGGCGGTTCAAGAAGCTTTGGGCTTTCTTCATCCATGACCTCAGAAGCCAGGCGTATTGCAAAGCTCAATGGCGTAACCCTGGGTGTACATGCTTCGCCCTTCCTTAATATATGTGGTTTCGAGAATAACGGTTTTTCCATGGAAACCCGTAGCCGGGCGATTAGAGAAGCAAAGGCAACGATAGATTTTGCCTATACAATAAAAGCGGCTCTTGTGGTTATTCATCCAAATAGTTTCCCCAGGTCAGTTTCTGAGATAGATCCTGAGGTATTCAGCAGTGATGGGGCAGGGACATATTATTTAGTAGATCCAAGGAGTGAGGAAATCATGTCTATTTCAGAGCAGGAATCTGTATTCATACCCAAGCAGGCAAAAGATGCGAGAGGTAATCTTCTTTGGCTTCTGGATAGAGACAGAAAGCATATTCTTGATCCTGTTACAGGGAAATCCGTTCCTCGCTTAGCCGTAGATCCAGATGGCAGGATTAGGGGCGAACAGATAAGTTTCGCGGAGTATGCGCGGAGAATGAAAAAAGAAGGCAATACTATTAGCGAGGCAGTTAAAGCGTTTATCCATCTACAGCGCGCGGGAGAGATAAACAGGGCTTATTTACAGCTTATGGGGGCGGAACGGACATTAGCAGAGGCGCAATCGCGTAGGGATAGGCTTCAAGATACCTTGGAATACTATAGGAATTTAGATGGGGCTTTACCTCCCGAAGAAAGGTATAGGTTAGAAAGGACTATGCATGACAGCCTTAATTCATCCGGTATCGCAGTGCCGTCCGATGTAAAATCGGTTCGTTCGTTACTTGAAGATGAGCTGCGAGACAACCAACGTATTATAGAGGCTTCAAGGCAATCTTTGGTTCAAGGCTGGCCTCAATTATCGGGTGCGATAGAGCAGCTACGCAACGTTGCGGTTCTAAAAGACTACGGTTTAGAGAAAATCGCTGAGGCAATAGCGGAATTGGGAGAGTATTCTATCGCTTGCGCTGATGGCAATATTATCCATTTGTCTATTGAGAATTTGGCCTCTCCTTATATGTACGGAAGCTGTGCAAAGGAACTTTTAGAAATAATAAAAGAATCCAGAAAGCTTCTTGCGATTAGGCTTCAAAAAAATGGATATGGAGAATCTGAAAGTAAGCGGTTGTCAGCTAGTTGTGTTAAGGCTACGGTGGATATCGGGCATTTGAATTTATGCCGCCAATTCTACACAGGTGGATCTTTCAATAAATGGGTGGCTTCTCAAGTGAGAGGTTTAGCCGATGTTATATCTAATATTCATCTATCTGATAATCGCGGCATGGATGATTCACATCTTTTAGTTGGTGAAGGCAATGCGCCTATAAAAGAAGCGTTAAGCGCGCTTCCTGATCTTGGCTACAAAGGATACATAGTTATAGAAGGTGCGGGATCGCCTACGGCGGTTAGGCATACGATGAGCTTGTTCGGGATAGTGCCAAGAGCGACCGATGATGAATTGGAACGGGATTTCAATCCAAGGGATGCGGTTTCCGGACTTAAGTGGAAAGACGACCCAGAACGACCTTTGTTCGGAGAACAGAGATGAAAACTAGACTTACAGAACGAGACATAGCGGCTTTTAAGGAGCTGATTTATTTCGGCTATCTTACGGCAAAACAGCTTGTGAACGCCGGACTTTTCCCTAATGAGAAAAAGGCAAGGGACAGGCTGAGGCTGCTTCATCGGGCGGGGTATCTAGAGTATTGCCTAAAGCCTTATCTTGGCCAGGGTAGGTCTGAGCACGTTTATTATTTAAGCCCAAAACGGACCGGTGAGGTTGCAGATTTATTAGGCTGCGTACGGGAAGAGATTCATCTTGTAAAACCTGTATATTCGCCCATACTTTTGCATCACCTTGCGATAAACGAATTTATTATCTGTTTGCGGAACGCTTGCAAGCGTTCTGGTATTTATGAGGCGAGTATTATCCCTGAATATAGAAAGCTATCAGGCAAGGGCAAATTAAAAAAAGCTACAAGCCAGAGCGTTGTTGTGAGAGGAGCAGAGGCAGAACTTATCCCTGATGGTGTTGCCTGTTTAAGTCGGAGCAATGCCAAAGCGCTCTTATTCTTTGAGATTTACCGGGGTACGCAGGCCTTGGAAGGGAAAGAGCGCAGCATACGGAATAAATTAGAGGCCTATGCAGCCTATTGCGATCAGAAGTTATATAAAACCTTCTCGGAGCTCTTTTCTTATTCTTTCGCTGGATTTCGGGTTTTGATGATTGTTCATTCAACCTCGTATTTAGAAAAGCTAAAAAAGATATGCAGCGATCTTGGGCATATAGGCCTATTTTGGCTTGCCTTAGAGAAAGATATCTCTCCGGACACCATTTTAAAACCTATCTGGCAAGTGCCGG
>JAPLLQ010000014.1 GCA_026387485.1 Candidatus Omnitrophota bacterium
TGTTTAAGGGACTCAAAGAGGCAGTAGGTTTTATTTTAAAGAAAAGTTAATCCTCATGAAAGTATTGATTGTTTATGCCTCAGCCGGCTCTGGCCACCGTCGTGCAGCCGAGGCGATTTATAATTATTTGAAGGAAAACCGCTCGGATTTAAATATCAGTATAATTGATATTTTAACCAAGACCAATGTTTTATTTAAATTTGAATATACGCTTGGGTATTCTTTTCTTCTTTATAGGGCTGTATCGCTCTGGCGTTTTGCATTTTGGCTTACCGAGTTTAAATGGCTAAGGCCTGTAAGCCGTTTTATCGCTTCGTTGCTTAATTTAATTAATTCCCAGAGGTTCATAAAGTACCTGTTTAAGGAAAACCCCGATATAATTATCTCTACGCATTTTCTTTCTTCGGAAATCGCCGCCTATTTAAAGCGAAAGAAAAAGATAGGTTCCAAAATAATCACTGTGATTACTGATTTTGGAGTTCATCCTTTTTGGGTCGCCGAGGGTACGGATTTATATATTGCGGCTTCGGAGTTTACTAAGGGTAAACTTTTAGCTGAGGGGGTTAGAGAAGATAAGATAAGAGTTTTTGGATTGCCTTCCGACGCAAAATTTTTAAAGCAATTTGATAGATATGCCCTCGCTCAAAAGATAGGGATAGCGCCGGATAAGTTTACCGTTTTACTAATGACCGGTTCTTCTGGAATCGGCCCTTTAGAGGATATTGCCCGGTTGTTATCAGAAGAGGTTCAGGTTCTTTTAGTCTGCGCAGCTAATAAGAAACTGTATACTAGATTAAATCAAGAGCAGATTCCGCAAGTAAGGGTTTTTGCTTTTGTGGATAATACCGAGGAGCTGATGGCAGTCTCTGATTTAATTATTACTAAAGCCGGAGGCTCAACCATTGCTGAAATTGTGAATATGGAACTTACCCCGATTTTTATTTCTATCATACCGGGCCAGGAAGCAGATAATGTCGAGGCATTGAAAGAGTTTGGCGTAGGTTTAAGGCCTAAAGATATATCTGAACTGAGAGATTTTGTCTTAGAATTTAAAAATAACCCTCAAAAATTAGAAGAGGCTAGGGATAGGATTAGAAAGATTAAAAAGCTTTTTAGCTGTCAGGAGATCGCTAGTGTTATTCGCTAAGGTGGTTGTTGGCCTGCCTATTGATGTAGCATTTGATTATTCCGTTCCTCACGAATTACAAAACAATATCAGTATCGGTTCCCGGGTTTGGGTTAATCTGCGCAATAAAAAGACAGTTGGTTATGTAGTAGGCTTCGTTCCTAAGTCCTCGATTAAAAATGTCAAAGATATATTAGAGCTTATTGATAACTCACCATTATTAGGAAAAAATGAGCTTTTGCTTACTAAACAAATTTCAAACTACTATTGTTGTTCGTGGGGCGAGGCAATTGAAACGGCGTTGCCGGAAGGCATACGTAAAGGCAAAACGGTTTCCTTAGACAGGGACAGTTCCATCGCAACTCCTTTAGCGCCAATAAGTAAAAAGGAAACAGTCCTATTGCATAATTTGCAGCCGGAGGCTAAATGGGATATCTATGTAAAAGAAATCCAGCTAGCTTTGGATAATAAAAAATCCGCTATAATTTTATTCGCTGATATCCATGCTGCCCAGAAAGCCAAGGAGATAGTCGATAAGAAGATCGGGGTATCTACTGAAATTCTCTACCGTAAGGAATCTAAAGAGCTGGATACTTGGGTCAGGATACGTAGTTGCGAAACTAGCGTGGTTATAGGCACGCGTTCAGCTGTATTCGCGCCGGTAAATAATTTAGGCCTAATTATTGTGGACTCTGAGGAAGATTCGGTTTATAAGCAGGAGCAGGTTCCACATTATCACGCCCGAGAGCTAGCTTTGATGCGCTCGGATTTTGAGAAGGTTAAAGTTATCTTAGAGAGCAGGAGCCCTACGCTAGAGAGTTTTTATTTAGCTAAGCAGGGTAAGATTAGCTATCAACTTATACCCAGATTGAAAGCTGCCCCGGAGATTAAGATTATTGATACACGCAGGCTTTCTTTCTCGGAACGTAAAAGTAAGCCTATGCTTTCCAAATTCCTTGCTGATACGGTCTATTCTGTGTTGAATGAAAAAGGCAAGGCGCTTTTATTCCTCAACCGTAAGGGTTTTGCTACTTACGCTAGCTGTCACAATTGCGGTGTGGCCCTACGTTGCCCGCGCTGTAATATCGCCCTGGCATATCATTTTCAAGAGAATAGTTTAATCTGCCACCATTGTAATTTTAAAATGGAAGCGCCTGAAATCTGTCCCACTTGCAACTCCGGATATATAAAATATTCCGGGATAGGTACAGATAAGGTAGAGAGTGAATTAAGCAGGATTTTCCCGCAGGCAAGGATTAAAAAAATTGAAAGTCAAGAGAGCGCCGGCCTTAATGACGCGGATATCTTTGTAGCTACCAGCGCGGTTTTAAAAAACGAGAACCTTAACTTTGATTTAATCGGTATATTGAACATTGATAATTCCCTGAACCGAGTTGATTTTAGGGCAGCCGAGAAGGCTTTTAGCCTATTAATGGGGTTAGTAAGCCTGACGAATAAAAA
>JAPLLQ010000142.1:0-4352 GCA_026387485.1 Candidatus Omnitrophota bacterium
CATTTAAAATCTCGAGGTCTTGCCAGTTTAGCTCGGCATCGCCTAATGCCTTAAATACTGCTTCTTTAGCCGCAAACCTACCGGCAAGATGCTGATATAGACTAGCCCGGCCCTTTGCATTAACCAGCTCTTTTTTAGTAAACACCCGCCTTAAAAAAGCATCCCCCCAGCGCTGGACTGCTACTTTAAGACGGTTAACCTCGGTTATATCTACACCGGTTCCCAAAATCATCTGTTAATTAAATTTTTCATTTCCTTTACGGCCTGGCCTAATCCCACAAATACTGCCCGGGAGATAATCGAGTGGCCGATATTTAATTCCTCAATCCCTTTTATTGCGGCGACCCGGGACACGTTAACGTAATTTAAGCCGTGGCCGGCAAAGACCTCTAACCCAATAGCCTTTGCCTGCGCTACCGCTGATTTTAACTTATTAAAATACTTATCCTCTTCCCGCATGTTTCTAGCATTTGCATAACTACCGGTATGTAATTCAATCATCCTGACTCCGGTTTTCTTAACCGCATCAATCTGGCGCGGGTCGGGATCAATGAATAAACTTACTTCTATCCCCGCTTCGCTTAATCTTCGCACAGCTTTTTCTATTTTATGCCGGCTGGCTAAAATATCTAATCCGCCTTCAGTAGTTAACTCCTGCCTTTTTTCCGGAACAAAAGTTGCCTGGTCTGGCTTAGATTTACAGGCAATCTTAATAATCCGAGGTGCAACCGACATCTCTAAATTTAGCCTTAATTTAATCACCTTTTTTAAATTGTATAAATCATCTTCTTTGATGTGCCTTCTGTCTTCCCTTAGGTGAGCAACAATACTATCTGCGCCGCTTACTTCGCAGATTAAAGCAGCAAAGAGCGGCTCAGGCTCAATCCCTGCCCTTGCCTCTCTTAATGTCGCAACATGATCTATATTAACTCCCAGCTTTAACATTTTTTTAAACCCTCATTTCGTCTTTTATGTAAAACCAAAGTAAAATTGCCAATATTAAAGCGATCAATTTAAGCCAGGGATGATAGGTAAGCAAATAAAGAATTCTATAAGATATATTAATTTTGTTTTTAGGCATTTATTTTTTTACGATTTAAAATTTCTTTGGCCCTCAAGAGAAAATCTTCGCGGCTTAGGCCGTTATATAATTTACCTTGGTAGGCAAGAGAAATATCCTGCCGCTCTTCAGAGATAACAACAATAAGCGCGTCTACGTCTTCGCTTAAGCCTAAAGCTGCCCGGTGCCGGGTCCCGAATATTCGGCTTAAATCTTGATTTTGGGCAATAGGAAACAGGCACCCCGCAGCCATTATCCGGCCATTCTGAATAATTACCCCTCCGTCATGAAGAGGGTTATTGGGAGTAAAGATCGCTTGGAGTAAATCCGAGGATATCTTAGCGTCAATAAAAATACCACTTTCAATATAAACTGTCAGAGCCTCCTGCCTCTCTATAGCAATTAACGCTCCCAGCTTATCGCGGCAGAGCTCTTTTACTGCCGTGGCTATTTCTTTAAGAATGTAATCCCACTCTTGATCAGGTATGGCCGAGGCAAAAATATAGCGCTGCCCTAAACGGGCCAGCCCCTGCCTGATTTCAGGATGAAAAATAATTAAGAGAACGATAATTGAAGTGGCAAAAAAATTCCTGATTAACCAATCTAATCTTGCCAGCCCCAGCCTTTGAAATAGAAAAAAGGCAATCAGAATTATGGCTATACCTCGAGCAACCTGAATCGCCCGAGTGCCTTCAAAAAACAGCATAATCTGATAAATCACAAACCAAAGGATGAGAATTTCAAGCGCCGGTTTCCAATAGAAGATTAAATGGGATAAATTCATCTCTCTACGCTGTCTAATACTGCCAGAGCCTGTTTTATTGGTTTAATATCGTGAACCCTTAAAATATTCGCGCCGTTTTTTACTGCAAGAATACAAGAAGAGAGCGTACCAAAAATCCTTTCATTAACTTTAGAGCCTAATATTTTACCGATAAATGCCTTGCGCGATGTCCCAATTAATATCGGTTGGCCTAACACTTTAAGTTCCTTAAGTTTTCTTAATATCTCTAGATTATGATCTAGTGTTTTGCCGAAACCGATTCCCGGATCAATAACAATCTTATCCCGGGCTATGCCGGTATCTAAAGCTTCCTTGATCGCACAAGATAAATACCCGATAATCTCATCCATCAAGGAAGCGTAGCGGGGATTCTTCTGCATTGAGCCAGGTTCACCCTGCATATGCATAATTACCACACCGGCATTATACCGGCTGACTATCTTGGCCATCCTTCTATCCCTTAAACCAGAGATATCATTAACCATCAATGCGCCATTATCTAAAGCAGCTTTAGCTATTTCTGGTTTACGGGTATCTATAGATATAGGGACCTTGATTTTTTTGGCTAATATTTTTATTACTGGTATAACCCTGCTTAATTCTTCCTTCACCGAAACAGGCTTAGCTTGCGGACGGGATGACTCTCCTCCTAAATCAATTATATCCGCTCCATCCTCAACTAGTTTTCTTGCCCTCGCTTCTATCTGTGAAATGTGGGCTATAGACCCTAAACTATATATCCCATCATGGCTAAAAGAATCCGGGGTAAGATTAAGGATCGCCATTATATAAGAACGTTTACCAAGTTTAAGTTTATAATTTCCTAAGTTTAAAACAAATTTTTCTTTTTGATAATTCTTTACTGCTGTGGAAAGTTCTCTTGATAATCCTCCTAATCCAAATGGCTGTTTACTCAGCTTCTCATTCAATCTATCTAACTGCGCCAGTGTAGCCATAATAAGGCAGCCTGTTTTTTTTACCTTGCCAGTTAAAGCCCCCCGGGCTAATGCAACCTCACCCCCCAGAGAAAGCATCTCCTGCTTCAATATATTGGCAGAAATATTACTTAAGGAATTAAGTTTAACGAGATACATCTTAGCCTTAGGCAGCATTAGCTTAATCCCGTAAGGGTCAACCCCGATATCCCGCATTATTTTTTTTAATTCTTCCTGATTAGAAATGGTAAGCACGCGCATTATTCTTTAGGCGAGATCTTTCTTTTCTATTCCGAGCATTTTCTTAACCGCTTCTCCGTCCAATGTTTCTTTTTCAAGAAGCGCGTTAGAGAGGATTTTCAATTTATCTAAATTCTCTTCGAGTAAACTTTTAGCCTTAATATAGGCCCCTTCAATTATCTTTCTTACCTCTTCATCAATAAGCCGCGCAGTCTCATCGCTGTAATTTCTCTCTTCCACGATATCCCTGCCTAAAAATACTAACCCTTCCCTGCGGCCTAAAGTAATATTGCCTAATTTTTCCGACATACCGAATTGGGTAACCATGCGCCGGGCCATACCTGTAGCCATCTCTAGGTCATTCTGGGCTCCGGTAGTTACCTCCTTTAAATTAATCTCTTCCGAAGCCCTACCGCCTAACATCATGGCTATTTCTGAGACTAACTCTCTCTTGGTCCAATAATGCCTGTCTTCGAATGGCGGAGTAAAAGTATAGCCTCCGGCTAAACCGCGGGGGATTATGGAAACTTTCTTTAAGGGATTAACCTCCGCAAGAAGCAAGGATAACAACGCATGCCCGGATTCATGCAAAGAGGTAATTTCTTTCTCCTTCTTAGACATAATATGGCTCTTTTTCTCAGGGCCCATCAACACCCTTTCTACTGACTTATCAAAATCAATCTCTTCGACTACTTCTTTACTATACCTGGCGGCAAGAAGCGCCGCTTCATTGCAGAGATTAGCTAAATCCGCTCCGGAGAACCCAGGTGTCTGAGAGGCAACTGACCTTAAATCAACTGACGGCCCGAGCTTAATCTTACGCGTATGAACCCTAAGTATCTCCTCCCTCCCCCTAATGTCCGGTAAATTTACAATAATAGTGCGGTCAAACCTTCCTGGCCTCAGGAGCGCCGGATCCAAGGTATCCGGACGGTTAGTCGCGGCAATAAGAATTAAACCCTGTACAGTATTAAAACCATCCATTTCATCTAGGAGCGCATTTAAGGTCTGTTCGCGCTCATCATGCCCGCCGCCGATACCGGAAAAGCGCAAACGGCCCACAGCATCTATCTCATCAATAAAAATAATCGCGCCCTTACCTGAAGTTTTTGCCGCTTTCCTGCCCTGCTCAAATAAATCCCTTACCCGGCTGGCGCCTACTCCGACAAACATTTCCACAAAATCAGAACCGCTTATTGAAAAAAATGGCACCCCTGCCTCACCGGATACGGCCTTAGCGATTAAAGTCTTGCCGCAACCCGGTGGCCCGACCAGTAAAACCCCCTTAGGGATCTTACCGCCTAGCTTCTGGAATTTCTTGGGGTCTTTTAAA
>JAPLLQ010000142.1:4418-7011 GCA_026387485.1 Candidatus Omnitrophota bacterium
CATCATTAAAAGTCACTTTTTCCATCCCACTCTGAATCTTAGGGGTAACTTTGCCGAAAGTCATAATCTTGCTCCCTAATTGCTCTCCCCGGGCTGCCATCATCCACCAGAAGAATATCAATAAAAGTATCGGGCCTAAATTAAAAAGTAAAGTTACCCAGAAAGTACGCGGTGGCTTGACATCAAAATTTTTTAGGTTCTGGCGCATAAGATTAAGCAACTCCGGATCATTATCGGGGATATTCACTAGAAATTTAGAAACGCTGGTAAATTCACCCTGAAGAAGAGTCTCCATTTTAATTACAGACTTTATCTTTTCGGGATTGTTTTTAAGCGTGGTGTAAAAATCGCCGTAGGATATCTCTTTAGGGATACCGCTTATAGGAATATTCAGAGAATTGATCAGCAGAAAAAATACGATAATCCCCAGAATCCAGCTAAGAGGCGAACGCCGTAAGAGATTTTTTTTCGATTTAAAATTATTGGCCATATTAACCTTTCTTTATTAAAATAGTTAAAGAGGTTTTATTATAGCTTAAATGTTCATAAAATCAAGTATTTTATAGAGTTATCTGCGGTAGAAAATAAGAGAATCTACTTTTTTAATAACAGAAATCCCCTTAGGCAGGTCAACGATAGATTTTATTGGCCGGTTAAAAATAAGGTCTTCAATCTCTTTGAGGTGCTGGAAGGTTATCCTGCGTGTATCTTGCTGAAGGCAGGATATCGCCCCTCTTAATTTTAGGCGTAGAATTGCCGGATGAAGTTTAATTAGTCTATCCAACTTAAATCTCGTTTTGTTTGCCCTCATAATACCTTGAGCTTTTTTCTCCAAATATTCATAGTCGCTGGCTGAGGTTTGAGCAAGGCTGCTTAAAATTTCCTTAATATTCCGGTTATATTTTAGTTCCAGTAAAGGCAATAAGTTATGGCGGATCCTATTCCTAAGATAAAGATCCTCAAGGTTTGTAGGATCGATCCGGGGCTTGATCTTCTTTTTATTTAAAAAACTTTCTATTTCCCGGCGCTTTATTTCAAGCATCGGCCTGATGATAAAAACTCCCTGCATCTTTCTTTTAGGCAGTATTCCGGACAATCCGTATAACCCAGTTCCCCTTAAAATACGCATCAGTACAGTTTCCGCTTGATCGTCAAGGTTATGAGCCAAGGCTATTTTTTGAGCCTTAATATCTTTGGCTAGTTTAATTAAAAAATTCAGCCGCACGTTGCGAGCCAATTCTTCAAGTGAGCCCCTTGAGCCTTGCTTTTTCACATTTATTCTAGTGATTGTAAACGCAAGTTTTAGTTTTTGAGCCAGTTTCCTGACAAATTCCGCATCTTGTGCAGAATCTTTGCGTAACATATGATCGAGGTGAGCAATATGCAGAGTAATCCCGAATTCTTTTCTTAAGCTATTTAATAAATAAAGTAGGCTTAGGGAATCCGCTCCGCCAGAAACTCCGATAAGAATTTTATCATTTTTGGCTATGAGATTATGGCGTCTAATTGAATCTTTAAGCTTCTTGAGGATTAGCATATTAATAAATGGCTGGTTAAGCGGACTTAGCTAAAATAAAAATTAGTGGTTTTCGTTAAATAATATATTTATTTTTCTTTAACTACAAGAAATTTACTAAGCTTTTCCCAGGTCCGTGAACCAATTACACCGTCGGGGATTAAATCGTTTGCTTCCTGAAATTTTTTGATTGCTTCTTTTGTCTGAGAGCCGATTTTATTATCAATTTCTCCCGGATAGTAACCGGCATTTTTTAAGGCAGTCTGGATATCTTTGGCCTTAGGCATATTCACAACTGCTTCTTTAATCTCCTGCTCTTTTTTAAGCGCTTGTAGTGCCTGCTGGATCTGGTTTATCTGTTCATTGAGTTTTGCGTTTTCACTTTGTAAGTTTTGTTCAGAATCACTCTTTTCCTTTAACTGTGTCTCCAAGACGATGACTCTACTTTCCAGCTGATTTCTCTCTTCAGCGTACTTTTGCATAGAAACGCATCCGGATAAAAATACTACTGCCGCAAGAATAAAAAAAACGCGCATTTCTCCTCCTTTGTTTATTTGTCTAAAATACCTTTGATCTGGCCTAATAATTCCGGCGGATCAAAAGGTTTATGGAGATATCCTACCGCTCCCATCTCCATAGCTTTTTCTTCTAAATCTCCTCCCTGCTGACCAGTTAATATTAAAACTGGTATACCTTGAGTTTCAGTAGAATCTTTTAAATTTTTTAAAACATAGAATCCGCCGCCAGCCGGCAGGCCTAAGTCCAAGATTATTAAATCCGGGTTTTCTTTATGCGCTAAACTTATGCCAAATAAGCTATCGTATGCTGCGATAGTCACATAACCTTGAGACTTCAGCAGGGTGGATAAACCCAACACTAATTCACTATCATTTTCTATTATTAGTATCTTCTTGCCAACCTTTTCTTCCATAACATCTACCTGCTTATTCTTCTAAGGTCACAGGGCAACAGTACAGTAAATTTACTTCCCTTTCCAACTTCACTCTCAGCTAAAATCTTACCGCGGTGCGTCTCAATGATATCTTTAGTAATAGCCAACCCCAGCCCTGTTCCCTC
>JAPLLQ010000087.1:0-3321 GCA_026387485.1 Candidatus Omnitrophota bacterium
TCTCAAAATATCCTGTAAAACTACTGGCCCGTCAGTTAACTGCTGGCCGGCATCCACCTTATCGCCTTTATAAACATTAGGATGCTTACCGTGAGGGATAACATATTCCCTCTGCATACCGGTTGTTGACTTAACCACAATCACTCTCTGGCCTTTTTTAGCTTCGCCGAATTCAACAAAACCGTCAATTTCACTGACCACTGCCGGGTCCTTAGGCCTGCGGGCTTCGAATAACTCAGCAACTCTTGGAAGACCACCGGTAATATCCCTAGTTTTTACTACCATCCGCGGTATCTTAGCTAACAGGTCTCCGGCATCTACTTTTTGGCCATCCTTAGCCATAATATGTGCACCGATTGGAATGGGATAAATACCTAAGACCTCTTTTGAAGCATCTAAAATAATAATCTGGGGATGATATTCTGGTTTATGTTCAACTACTACACGCTCAGTTAATTTTGTAACTGGGTTAAGCTCTTCTTTAACTGTAACATCTTCTTTTAAATCTTCGTATTTTACTGTACCCGATACTTCGGTTAAAACAGGTATGGTGTAAGGATCCCAATGAATAAAAGAACAAGGTATAAGGATCCCAGTGGATAAAAGAAACATCTTTGTTAATCTCACCGCCGTCGGCAATTATGATGAAAGCGCCCTGGTGCACCGGGAAACGCTCAAGCTCCCTTCCCTGTTTATCGTTAATCGTAACTACGCCGTTACGATTGAGGACAATAAATTCTTTATTTTTAGAGGCAACTCTTAAACTATGGTACTTAACCAAACCTTTATTTTTAGATTTTATAAAAGACTGCTCTACTTTACGCGAAGCAGTCCCACCGATATGGAAGGTTCTCATCGTCAGCTGAGTCCCCGGTTCACCGATACTCTGGGCAGCCACAACGCCGACGGCTTCTCCCAACTCGATTATTCTTCCCGTGGCTAAATTTCGGCCGTAGCATTTAGTGCATACTCCTCTACCGGATTCACAGGTTAAAACGCTTCTTATGCGTATCTTTTCAATTCCCAGGCTCTCGATCATCTCGGCTTTTTCCTCGGTAATTTCATGGCCAGCCTCGACAATAACCTCGTCAGTAATGATATCCACGATATTATCCAGGGCCACCCTTCCGTCAATCCGGTCTTTAAGGGAAACTACCTCTTCATCTCCTTCAATAATTGCTGAGACAGTAATGCCGTTAAGCGTCCCGCAATCTTCTTCAGCGATAATAACTTCCTGGGCTACATCAACTAACCTTCTGGTAAGGTACCCGGCATCCGCGGTTTTAAGCGCGGTATCAGCTAAACCTTTACGCGCACCATGAGTAGAAATAAAATACTCTAAAACATTTAGCCCTTCACGGAAGTTCGCGGTAATCGGGCTTTCGATAATTTCTCCTGATGGCTTAGCCATAAGCCCGCGCATCCCGGCTAGCTGCCTAACCTGTAAACGCGAACCTCTAGCGCCAGAATCCGCCATCATAAATATAGGATTAAAGGCATCCATCCCTTTAAATAAAAGATCAGAAACTTCATCTGTAGCATGGGTCCAGATATCAATTATTTTAGCCTTACGCTCGCTACTAGTTATCACGCCCTTACGGTATTGCTCTTCAACTTTAGCCACCTTCTCTTTTGCTTCCTTCAAAACTTCCTGTTTAGCCGCAGGTACTTTAAGGTCATCAATACCTATAGAAATCCCGCCTAGAGTCCCCATTTCAAAACCCAGCTTCTTGATATCATCAACTAGTTTTATGGTTGCGCTATGGCCAAACCTCTTATAGCATTCTACCACGATGTCGCTAACCCTGCTCTTATTCAGTTCTCTATTTAGAAAACCGAATTCGCTCGGTAAAACCTGATTAAATATAACTCTGCCAACCGTAGTTTCAATAAGCTGCTTACCGCTAATAACTTTTTTCTCATCTAAATCGTAAACGCCCTCTATTCTTACTTTTATCCTGGCGTGCAAATCCATAACTTTATCTTCATAAGCGATAATCGCCTCATCACAATTAGCAAAAATCTTTCCTTCTCCATTGGCCTGCGGTTTTTCTTTAGTTAAATAGGCAACGCCTAAGATGATATCCTGGGTAGGAGTGATAATCGGCCGGCCGTCTGCGGGAGAAAAAACATTATTTGACGCCAACATCAGTATCTTGGCTTCTAATTGCGATTCCAAAGATAATGGCACATGTACAGCCATCTGGTCGCCGTCAAAGTCAGCGTTAAATGCGGTACAGACTAAAGGATGTATCTTTATGGATTTACCTTCGATTAAAAGCGGCTGGAAAGCCTGGATACCTAAACGATGTAAAGTAGGGGCACGGTTTAATAACACCGGATGATCTTTAATAACCTCATCCAAAATATCCCAAACCTCAATTTTACCGCGTTCAACCATCCTGCGCGCGCCTTTTATGGTATGGACAAACCCTTTCTCCCTTAATTTTTTAATAATAAACGGCTCAAATAATTCCAGGGCCATCTGCTTAGGTAACCCGCATTCATGCAGTTTTAATTCCGGGCCAACAACGATAACTGAACGGCCAGAATAATCAACTCGCTTACCTAAGAGATTCTGCCTAAACCTGCCTTGTTTGCCCTTTAACATATCCGAAAGGGACTTTAACGGCCGGTTATTCGCGCCCATAACTGCTTTGCCATGCCTGCCATTATCCAGAAGCGCGTCTACTGCTTCCTGAAGCATGCGCTTTTCATTGCGGATAATAATCTCCGGAGCGTTAAGCTCCATTAATTTCTTCAGGCGGTTATTCCGGTTAATTACCCGGCGGTATAAATCATTCAAGTCTGAAGTAGCAAATCTTCCGCCATCTAACGGGACTAACGGCCTTAGGTCCGGAGGGATAACCGGGAGTATCTCTAAAATCATCCATTCCGGGCTATTCCCTGATTTTTTGAAATCTTCAACAATCTTTAGATTCTTAAGGTTCTTGCGGCTGCCTAACACATCTTTAGTTTTCTCAAGGTCTCTGCGAAATTTCCTGCACTGTGCGTCTAAATCTAACTCTTTTAAAAGGTCCCTGATTGCCTCAGCGCCAATTTTAGCCTTAAAATTCGCCCCGAATTTATTTAAGGCTTCCTGATATTTTTCTTCGCTTAAGAGTTCTTTTTTCTTTAGAGGTGTGGTTCCGGGATCAACGACCACATATTCCTCATAATATATGATTTTTTCAAGGTCCCTTAAGCCGATATCAAGCAGCGCAGACATCCGCGAAGGCACGGATTTAAAAAACCAGATATGGGTAACCGCAGTAGCTAAATCTATATGGCCCATACGTTCACGCCGCACACTGGAACGAT